>JAXJVE010000387.1:0-1672 GCA_036308705.1 Acutalibacteraceae bacterium | reverse complement strand
TTGTTACGCCGCTGAAAAAAGCAATCATTCCCAATGCCGCAGAATAACCGACGGGGAGCCCAGAAAACTGTGCAAGAGTTCCGCCAAGCGTTGAGCCGATAAAAAGTGAAGGAACTATCTCTCCGCCTTTGAATCCCGATGAAACAGTTATCACGGTAAAAATTATTTTCAGCAAAAACCACTCGGGTTTCACAATGCCATCTTCAAATATGCGTTCTATGATTCCGAGACCGCCGCCGTTATAATCTGTTCCGAAAACAAGAGTAAGAATAATAACCGCACATCCGCCCGCAATAATTCTGACATAAGAATTTTTCAGAAGTTTTTCAAAAAGTTTTTCACTGCCGTGAAGAAGATAACAAAATATCATACTCACAGCCGCAACAACTGCAGAAACCAACAATGTTTTTCCGAAAACCGCAAACCCGAAATCAGGCAAAAAGCCGATTTCAAATTTTTCCTGCGGGGCCCCAAGTGAAACTGAAACAACGTTTGCAATCAAACTTGAAACAAGGGCGGGAATCGCAGCTTTCAACATTGTTTTTTTAACAAAAACAACTTCAAGTGCAAAAACACACGCACCGAACGGAGTGCCGAAAGCCGCCGAAAACAATGCCGCCATACCGCATACCGTATATACCGTACGTTTGCAATCGTCTGCACGGGTGATTTTTGAAACCGCTTCAGAAACCGCTCCGCCTATTTGAAGTGCCGCCCCCTCTTTACCTGCCGAGCCGCCGAAAAGATGGGTTATAACGGTAGATATAAATATTACAGGCAACAGCAAAACAGGAATTCTTGTTTCACCCTTTACGGATTCAAATACTTTAAGTGTACCGACGCCCTCGTTATGAGTCAGTTTATAAAGAATTACGGTAACAATTCCGCCAAGCGGAAGAAGATAAACAAGCCAATTGTTTTCACTTCTTAATTCCGTTACATAATTTATACTTTTTACAAACAATGCACCGATAACACCGCACAATGCACCAATTATCAACGACGCCAAAAGTATCAGAACATAATCTGTTGTAAATTTTTTGAGTTGTGAAATTTTTTCGGATGATATTTTCACATTTTCACCTTTTTTTCTGAACTGTTAATTTTCAATTTCAACCATCTGATGAATATCCACCTCAGGTACGGTAAACTCTGCCCTGCCGTCTGAATATTCAAAATCAAGTTTTTCGCCCGAAGGAACGAGCGTGATTTTTCTCGGTTTTTCATCACACTTTACACTGCATTTTACATTATAAAGAGGAACGGTATCTTCAATAACCTCGGTGTTTTTGCCCCTTACGGTTGTGTGTGCAAAAAGAAGGTGAAGAATGTTTCTTTTCTCCGCTTCCTGCCTTGTGTAGGTTACAACCGCTCTGTCGGGCACAGAAGTATAAACCGTTATTTCATCGCCCATCATTTTTTTGATAATATGGGTGAAAAGTTCCTTGAAGCAAAGGTGACCGTGCTCTGCATATGCAGTAAAAATATCCCAACCAATATAGGCAATATTGCCGCTGATTATCGCACCGGGAAACTGCTCATCAGGATTATTCGGAGCGTGCATATGCGAGCAGAAATGCTCAAGAGTTCTGTTGAAATAAGGATTCTGCATATATCCCACAACATCTCCGCCGCTTACGGAAAACTTATTGAAATCGCATCTCATTACATA
>JAXJVE010000386.1:0-2786 GCA_036308705.1 Acutalibacteraceae bacterium | reverse complement strand
GGATATAGACGGGATGAGAAAAATGATGCGTCACTCAACAGAGCGTAGGTCGTTATTTGACAAATAATAATTATGCCGGAGGAAACTTAAAATGAATATGGAATTCAAACGCAAATTGCCAATCCCGAAGGAAATAAAAGAACAGTATCCGATTACACCGGAGCTTGAAACGATAAAAGCAAAAAGAGATGCAGAAATCAAGGATATCCTTGTAAAGAAATACAGCTTCCACGAAGTTCATTCGTATGTATGGTGTGACGGCAGAAAGTTCAAGAAACTCGGTATCGAAGTTGAAGATAACGTAAAGGTTCTCAATATCGAAAACTCAGATAACGGTGTTCTCCGTAACTCAATGCTTCCCACACTTCTTGTTATGGCACAGGAAAACAAGGATTTTGCAGATAAATACGGCATTTTTGAAATCGGCAGAGTAGTTGACGGCGTTAATGCAGACGGTCTTTGCAACGAGAGAAACCGTCTCGGTGCAGTTATCTATGATAAGAGCGGCAACGAAAAAGCTGTTTATCTCAAGGCGGTTGAAATTATCAACTGCATCATCGGCAACATCAAACAGAAGAAGGCTGAATATATCAAAATCAGCCCCGAACACGCTTGGCAGCATCCCAAGAATACAGCTGAAATTCTTATTGACGGCAAAAAAGTCGGTGTGCTTTGTGCACTTCATCCTTCAAACCGTTCAAAGCTTGATAAGACTGCTGTTGCAGTTTGCTTTGAAATTGATATGGATGATTTCAGCTCAATTGATGCAAATTCAATTATGTTCCGTGAGCCCAGTGCACATCAGTCAACCTGGTATGACCTTTCACTTGTTCTTACTGAGAACACCAAATATTCAGACCTTGCAGCTTGCTGGAATGCTCTTGAACTTGCAGAGCTTGAAAGCGTAAAGGTTGTTGATACCTATGAGAAAGACGGTATCAAGAGTATGACTGTACGCCTTGTGTTCTCAGCTATGGACAGAACTCTTGAAATGGAAGAAGTTCAGAGCTGGATAGATACCGTTCTTGCAAATCTCGGCAATATCGGTGTTACTCTCAGAGCGTAATTGTTAAGGTTTTTCAAAGAATCTGTATATTTTTTCGAAAAAACCTTGTTTTATTTTGAAAGGTGTTATATAATAATCGGGTATGGAGGTGACCGAAATGACTGATAAAACAATAAAATTTTCGATTAAAGATGAAAATGAGGTTGAGATGAAGAAAAATCTCCTCGCCGTTTATGAAGCTTTGAACGAAAAGGGTTATAACTCAATCAGCCAGATTGTAGGCTATATCCTCTCCGAGGACCCGACCTATATCACAACTCACAATAACGCACGCAGTCTTGTAAGAAGGCTCGACAGAGATGAACTCCTTCAGGCTATGGTTAAGTGTTATCTCGGAATAGAATAATTCGAAGGAGGGGATTTTTATGGCAAAGAAAAAATTCCTTATGTATAAAGGCAGACCGCTTGTCAGAAGCGGAAAGACCATTTATTACGGTTATATGAGCGACCCTTATGTTGTTATTATGCAGATAACAAGCACCCGTGAAGTTAAGGGTGTTGAGGTTGCGGACAGAGTAGTTGTTCAGCTTGTAAATACAGATCCCGAAGTAAGAATGAAGGATAAGATCGTTAAAAAAGCTGAGCGTAAAGGTCTTTATAACGCAATGGATATCGGTTGTATCTGGCTCGAAAGAGAACTCAAAGAAGGCGCATAAAACCAAAATCACGGCTTGCACAGAAATGTGCGAGCCGTTTTTTTGTACAAAAAAATACAGGTGTTTTTTTGCACATTACCAAAAATTTCTATTAACAGTTAATTCACACCAAAGTAATTGACAATTTAAAATTATTTTAATATTATATATGTAATTATAGTTTATTGTCGAAAAGTATATCCTTTTTTCGGAAATTTGTATAAATCGGTATAAAGAGGGTGTGAATATGAGGAAAAACAGGTCCGATAAACCCGAAACAAAAACAGGGGGTGGTTGTATGAAGTTTTCTTTGTTAAAAAAATCCGTCAGTTTTATTCTTGTTTTGCTTATTGCGGTATCAACATTTATGGTTGCCTCTGCCGCCAAAATCGACAAAACGCCAAAAAAGTATGATATAGCGGTTGTTTTTGATAATTCAGGCTCAATGTACACCACTTCAACGGATAAAAACAACACAAGATGGTGCAGAGCAAAATATTCAATGGAAATTTTTGCATCAATGCTTGATTATTCAAACGGTGATAAGCTCACAATTTACACTATGTGGCCCGTTTCGGTTTCAGGTGAAAACGGAAGAACAACCTATGAAATTGAAATCAGAAGCGACAGCGATATCAAAAAAATCAACGAAATGTATACTGTGTATGATAAATATATGAGTACACCTTATGCACCTGTTGAAGAAGCGATATCCTATCTCAGAAACAGTCCCAACGGCTTTGAAAAATGGCTTATAGTCCTTACCGACGGCGATTTCAACTATGAGGACAGAGGTCAGCTTGCGGAGTTTGATAAAGGCAGAGATATCAAATCAAGATTAACCGATGTTACAGCACTCGGCATTAAAGTTCAGTTTCTCGGTCTTGACCTTATAACTTCAAAGGGCAATAAAAATACAACATCAAAAATCAGCGAGAATTTTTATTGGACAGATTCAACAGGCAACGCTCTTAAAGATAATCTTATTCATATCTGCAATATGATTTTCAAAAGAAACGAGCTCGGCTCAACCTATCTCAGGGGGAATAAACTTACACTTGATGTTTCTATGAGCAAGCTGATTG
>JAXJVE010000385.1:0-6727 GCA_036308705.1 Acutalibacteraceae bacterium | reverse complement strand
CTATATGAACGGCAACGGAACTCCGCTTGACTTACTTTCAACAGTTGCGGCAGTATTCTATATGATTGCAATGTTCCAGAAGAAAGAACAGCATATCAGACTTTTTCTGCTTGCAAACCTTTCGTGCTGGACAGTTTATTTAACCATAACAGGTTCAACATCTGTGTTTGCACAGATTGCAGGCATAATCTCATCACTTATTGCACTTTTCAGATACAGAAAGAGCAATAAAAAATCAACAGATTAATTCAGATAAGCAAAACCCGTGCAGAGAAATCTGCACGGGTTTATTTTATATTCAGTTTATTCAAAAGAATTGCTGTCAACAAAACGTGTGCGGCGATGAGGGAATGCTCTGAAAAATCCCGAAGCATCGCCCTTGATTTCAACTCCGTTTATGTATGCGGCAGTTTTTTCTGTATGACCTTCACCCGCAAGCATAATTCTTGCGGCGGCGGGTGCGGTAAGTGAGATATCATAATCGCCGTCATCTCTGTGCGTTACAACAGCTTTTCCGTTCTGATATTCAACATCAAAAATGCCTTTATTCTGTTCAATATCATCAATGCTAAGAATACTGAATCTGCCGTATTCCTCGGGATACACATTGGTTTCAAGCAGTTTTCTGATATTATAAATTCTGCCCGCAACACTGCCGTTGTATTCGTATGCGACACCATCGATTCTGTCGGCAATACAGGCAAAATCCGAGCCCTGATATTGCTTGCACACAGTCAGCGTTTTAACTATGCCGTCATAATTTCTCAAAAATCCGATAAGCCCGTAAAGTGCATCGGGAGTAAGTGCAAACAACTCCTCGGCAATAAGCTCGTTCGGTCTGTTAACCTTAAAACGCACATAACCGTCGGCAACACCGTTTGCATCACGCCTGAAATAAGTATATTCAGCACTTTCATACGGTGTTGAACAAAAATATTTTTTATCGTCACGCAGAGTCATCAGGTTATCTCTGAATGCAATTTTATTGTAAAGTTCACAGAGTTCTTCAAACTGCTCACCCGTATAAAGAACAACATCGGTATTTCTCGGGATATGAGCGAGTTTTTCAAAAGGCACTTTCACGGCAAACAGGCGGTTGAGATTTGCATAACCGAATTTTTCATAGTATGAAATTGAAAAAGGATGCAAAAATCCGAGAACCCAATCATTTTCAGCTGCGGTTTCACCGATTTTATTAAAAATCTCCCTTATTCCGCCCATTCTGCGGTATTCGGGCTGACTGCAAACACCGTCAACAACAACCGTGCCTATAAAATTCCCGCAATAATTCACCTTGAAATTACATATTTCAACACCTGCGATAAGTTTACCGTCATTGAATGCCGCAAGAACGGGAACTTTCACCGTACTATCCTCTTCGGCATTGAATTTCCATATAAAAGATGCGGCAGAAACCTTCTGAAAATCAGCCGCTTCTTCAGGTTTTATATATCTTATTTCCATAATAACTTTCCTGTACTGCTGTATTATTTTACTTCGTTTACAAGTTCATTCAGAGCACCCATAACGCTTGAACCTGCTTTGCTGCCCGCAGAGAGCATTTCTTCATAGTGACGCTGAGGTTTGCCGAAAAGTTTTTCACCAATTTCGGTATTCCAGAGCGAATCCGCAATAAACGGTGCATAATCGTTATCGGGAACAATATATCCTATTGCATCGTTGCAAAGACCCATTACAAGAACTGTTTTGTTTTCGCCGATAAGCTCTGCGGTATAGTCATATTCCCAATCGGTGCCGAGATACGACTGTGTTTTATCAACCACGTTGCCGTAAACGAGCTGAGGAATAAGCTCACCGGGAACGGTAAGCATAACAATATCCGTACCGATTTCAAGATAACCTACTTCGCTGATAATCGAATATCCGCTGGGCGACGATTTATCGCGGACGGTTGTCATTCCGAGAAGACCTGAAACAGCACCAAGCTCCATAAGACCGTATTCAAGAGGAATTGTTACCTCTGACATTTTTACATTTATAACAGGCTCAACCTTTTTTGCATTCTTCTGTGCATCAATGATAAGCCTTGCGAATTCATAGCCGATTTCTTTTGCATTACGATAGTCCTCAACCGTCGGATCCGCAGTAATTTCGGCATCAACCTCGTTAAGAATTTCTTCGGTTTCAACTCCGCCTTTATTTATGGAAATCGGTGACTGTGCACCCTGAATAAAGGCAAAATTCATACCTGACTCATTCATCTTCTCTTCGGTAAAATTAGGAAAATCTGCCGAAAGAAGCTTTGTTTCTCTGTTGATTGTTGTGGGGTGACCGCCAAGATTTGCAAGCACGGTGGGTTTTGATTCTGCATTATCGGGAACGAATTTAAAACAGGCAATAACGTGCTGATAACCTTCCATATCATATCTCTTGTTGAAGATATAACCGTACTCGTCATCCATATAGTTATTGTTTCTTTCGCTTCTGCCGATGCCCGCAGTTTCAAAATAATAAAGCTCACCTGCTTCCATATTGAGATAAGCCTCAACAATTGCATCGGATGTGCCGTCAATCATAAGCTTATGGAATTCAGGGTCAATGCTTCTTGTTTTTTCAATAAAAGGAAGGAATGAGAAAAGATTCTGAAATACTGTTTTGATAAGAGGTTCAAGACCGAAACCCTGAGTATCAATAACGGTGTGACAATGTGTGCTGCCGATATTTATAGCTGCAATATCACTTTTTACACCTTTTTCACTGAGTTTACGTTCAGCTTCGGCACGGATTGCACGCACATCATCGTTACACACACCAATGCCGTCGACTGTTACCATAACAACGGTACCTCTGCCTGAATTATCGGTAAGTGCAACTGCGTTTGCACCCTGGTCATCAAATACACCGTTGATTTTCTGAGTAAAGTAACCGCCTGTATAATATTCCTTTGAACCGTCTCTGAGGTTTTCGGGAACCATACTTGCCTTGCCGAAACCGAGATGCCATTTTGCATTCTCATCGGGCTCATCAAGGAACAAATCCATACCTTCATAGAAATTTTCGCTTTCGCCCGCATAGTATTCTTCAACCGTTTCAAAATCCTTGGGGAACAATGCACCGAAGCCCATAAAAACGGCATTGAGTATACCGTTGATTACATTGGTGCAGAACATAATTCCGCTGTTATCAGCCGCTTCGCCCTGTGCAAACGCAAAGGTCGATGTACCAAAAATCATACTGACCGCAAGAACAACTGCAACAACTTTTTTGAATTTGTTTTTCATAATTATCTCTCCTTTTTTATATAAGGCTTGCGGTGATTTTGCGATTGCTTTTTAACTTTATCTCACGCTGTCATAAACATCATAGAAGTTTCCGATGAACGCTTCCGCAGCACCCTTGCCGTATGAAATAAGGCACCATGTATCGCTGTCAAAAGCATCGTTTTCTTCGTTATACTGAATACCTGCAAGGCAGTAGTTTGCAGGGTTTGCAACATAGCCTGCGGCATCATTCATAAGGTCCATAATGATAATATCTTCGCCTGTATATTCTCTTACGGGAAGAAGGTCAAACCCTTCCGCACCCTTACCGCCGAGAAGAAGCTCGCCGAAAGTTTCACCGGGGCTCATATAAACCTTCATGTTATCGCCGAATTCAAGATATCCTACCTCTGAAACGGTGTAGTATCTGCCGATTGCATCTTTAAGAATAAAATTATCAGCAACCGATGTTTTGCCGAGAAGAACGATAATATTGTTATCAATTTCAACTGTAAACTGCTTTGATTTTATATTGAGCACGGGCTTCACTTCAACCGCTTCAACAGTTTCAAGCCCGTCATACCATACGGTGTATCTTTCACCGCCCGTAAGTTTTTTAACATCAAGTCTGTCGCCCGTTGCTTCGTTAAGAGCAATTCTTTCTTCCTCGGTCATACTCATACCGAGAAGGATATATGCAATTTCATAGCCGTAACGCACCGATGTATAGTGTGCATTGCCGGGGAATTCGTCAACACCGTCGCCAGTATAATATCTTGCAGAAGTAACGGTTGAAACATTACCCTGAAGGAAGATGAAATTGTAGCCCGCATCATTCATAACCATCTCTGCACTCCAGATAAAATCGGGTGAGAACTTCTTATCAAATGAAAGTGATTTTTCGGGGTCTGCGTTTGCCCAGTCATAGCTTGCAGATTCGGGATGGCAACCGAAAGTTGCAATAATCGTGGGAGTTTTGTTTTCATCTGCGGGGTCAAACTCAAGTTTATACATATTGGTATCAAGAGCAATCGGAGCCGTTCTGTCATAAACATAATCTTCAGCATTGAATTCCGAATAATAGAGCTTGCCCGTTGTCATATCTGCAAGAGCATCTTCAACCGCTTTCTTTGAACCTTCTGCAACAGATTCAATGAACGAACGCTCAACGCCCTTTTTAACATATCCCGTAATGGGGCTGAAAATATTGTTTATAATACAGCCTATGGGGTCTGTCCACACGCCCTGAGAATCAATGCCCGTATGGATATGTGTGCACGAAACATTGATGCTCACAATATTATGTTCCTTTGCAATATCCTTGAGTGCCTCACGTACTGTTCTTACATCTGCATTTGCAAAGCCCATTGCATCAAGTGCGATAAACACAACATTGCCTCTGCCCGAGCCGTCATTCATAACAACCGCTCTTACCATAAGGTCTTCTTTGTTGCCGTCCTCATCGGTATACATATCGTTACCGAAAATATAGGGAATGTAAGCACCCTTTGCATACTGCTTATCGCCGAAATCTTCGGGAAGAACCGATGCTTTGCCGTATCCGAGGCTCCATACCTTATCGCCCTGAGGCTCGTCTATGAATTCGTCCATTCCGGGGTAGAAATTATCGTATTCGTCAATATCGAATCTGTGATAATTTTCAACAGCCGCCGAATCGGGAATAACAAACTTAAGAGCATTTCCGAGCAAACCGTTGATAACAAAATTGCTCAGCCCGTTTACTGCTCTTGAAAAAGTTGTTTTGAAATCCGACGATGAATCATCAGATTCTTCAATATATTCAAGAACGGAGTTATACTCTGCGTTATCCTCAGTTGCAAACGCAACCGTAGGCATCATAATGCAGATGCATAACATCAATGAAACAATAATTTTTGCTGCCTTTTTCATAAAACAACCTCTTTCCGTGACAGTTTGGGGTATATTTACCCACTTTGTTATATATTAACATTTAATTTTTAAAAAGTAAACAATTTTTTATGCAACAATATCAAATAATCTGCACTTCATAAAGTCAAAGGTCAAAAAGCATAAATCGCTTCAGAACTGCCTATAATTATTTGAAACTCAAAAGCCCAAAAAACGCAAAAGCAAAAGAAAAACGAAGAAAATCAAAGATAATCGCTGATTTCTCAACACAACAGAACAAATTTGACCTTTTCTGACTTTTGACCTTTTGACCTTTCCTGACTATAATGAGCTTAAAGTCAAAGAAAGTCAAAGTCAAATTTCATTTGAAAAGAGATGATTATATGAGTTTAAGCAACGATATTGCCCGTATTCTTATGGAAATGCTTGAGAATAACGGCACAACGGAAATTCAGCGTAATGAGCTTGCACAAACTCTCGGTTGTGTGCCGAGCCAGATAAACTATGTTATTTCCTCACGTTTCACGCCCGAGCAGGGATACATCGTTGAAAGCCGAAGAGGCGGCGGCGGATATATCAAAATCACCAGAGTTCAGCTTGACAGCCCCTCATTGATAATGCATATGGTGAATCATATCGGTGAAACGATAGATTACGCAACCTGCCGCATCAACATTATGAATCTTCACCACGGCGGTGCGATAAATGCATCCTGTGCAAAGCTTCTGCTTGCCGCCACAAATGAAAATTCGCTCAGGAATCTGCCTCAGCCCGTAAGGGACAGAGTGCGGGCTTCCATACTCAAACAAATGCTTATATCAATAGAATAAAATTGCAGAAAGGATGATTTATTATGTTATGTCAGAATTGCGGAAAGAATGAAGCAACCACCCACATCAAACAGATTATAAACGGCGATATGGCGGAGAGTCATCTTTGCTCCGAATGTGCATCCCACCTTGGCTATTCGGATATGTTTTCGGGCTTCGGGCTGAATTTATCCGAGCTTTTCGGCGGATTTTTAGGGGATACAAAGCCTTCAATCGCATCGGGCAAAACACCGAGATGCCCCAAATGCGGCTCATCGTTTGATGAAATCGTGCGTGACGGCAGAGTAGGTTGTGCGGATTGCTACCGCACTTTTTATGACCGACTTCTCCCCTCAATCCAGAGAATACACGGCAAAATAAAACACAGCGGCAAAACAGCACCCGCAGCGGTTGAACAGCCCAAAGCCGAAACAACCGAAGAAAAAATAGATAAACTCAAAGCGGCAATGAACGAAGCGGTTGTAAAACAGGATTTTGAAAACGCCGCAAAAATAAGAGATGAAATCAAAGCTCTTGAAGGAGGTGCAAGCAATGAATAAATGGTATATCGAAAAAGGCGATCAGGGCGATGTTGTGCTCAGCACAAGAATCCGCCTTGCACGAAATCTTGATGATTTCCCCTTCCCCGCAAAGCTTGATACTGCGGGCAGAAACAAGGTTAATTCACTTATAAAAAGCGTACTTTTTGAAAACGATGCAAAAGATTTCAGCTATATTGAAATGAAAAATCTTTCAAGGCTTCAGGCGGTGTCGCTTGCGGAAAGGCATCTCATCAGCCCTGAATTT
>JAXJVE010000384.1:0-2439 GCA_036308705.1 Acutalibacteraceae bacterium | reverse complement strand
TCACCGAACTTGTTGAATTTACCTGTTCCGTTATAAATTATCATCGGGCCGATAAGCAGAGGAACAGCACCGCCGAGACCTGCACCGACTGAACGGAAGGTTGAGAGAAGAGTTCTTCCTTCGGGGTCATCGGTAATAACCGAAGCGAGTGAACCGTAAGGAATATTGATTGTTGTATACATCATACCGAAACCGATATATGTAACATACATCATCACAAGTGTGATTGTGCTTTTTAACGCTTCATCCGAAGTGAAGTTGTTGAAATTGAAGAAGCAAAGAGCCGCCATAACGCCGAGAGGAATAGCAAACCATTTGATATATGACCTGTATTTACCCGCCTTATTCGGCTTTTTCTTTGCAACAATATTGCCCCAGAGAGGGTCGTTGATTGCGTCCCACAATCTGGCAATAAGAAGCAATACGGTTATTTTACTTTCTTCTATTTTGAGAATATCTGTGTAGAAAACTTTAAGATAAGATGATACATATGTAAGAACAAAAAGGTTTGCGGCGTCGCCCATTGCATAGCCGAAGCAGTCTTTCAAACCGATTTTGTTGGGATGTTGCTGTTTTGCAGCATCAAGTGATCTTTGTTTTGCCAACACATTACCTCCCTTTTCTGTTTTTTATGTATAATAACACTTATTTCCTCAAATTACAATAAACAAATTACATTTTTGTTTAGAAAGAAAAATATTTTTCTCTCTGCTTCTGAACTCTGCCGCTGATAAACTCAAGAGTTTCTTTTGCACCCTCAACACCGCAGGCATAATCTTTCATCGCTCTGCCCTCTTCGTAGCAAAGGTCATCGTGAAGCGGGAAATAATCTTTGAGAAGGAAGTTTGCATATCTTGCAAGTCTGAAATCGCCGACAAGCCTGTATTCCTTGCTGATGCCGTCGATTGCAATTGAATAGAAATTCTTGATTGAATCAATAATCGCTTCACATTCGTTTGCAGGTGAGAACACCATAGTTGACGCAACGTATGCATTCTCATTGTGCTCTGTTGAGCCGTGGCTGTCCGTACTGCCGACGATGGGGAATTTATCATACCCCTTTGCAAGAACTTCATAATATTTATGAGTCTGGAAGCCGTTATGCTCATAATAATTTTCACCGCCGAGAACTTCAAACGCATCGAACGGATGGGTTCTGAGCATATAATCGGTTATATTTTCAGGCACCTGATGAACATTTGAGAGCCAATAGGGATGACAGAAAATGCCGAGACCCTCAGCCTTTTTGATATGATTGAACACCCATACACAGCTTGCATATGTGAACGGCTCAATACCTTCGGGAATATCCAATGTTGCCGCAAGCGCATCAACCTGTGCTCTGTATTCATCCTCATCTATCTGATCGGGACAAGGAAAACCTTCAAAACGGCGTTTGTCTGTTTCATTGTTGAATTCTTCGGTATGTTCATCCCTGAGAATGCCGTTAACCGAATATTTACCGCCGAAATTAACGATATGAACATCATTGATATGGTCAGGAGCAACATCGGGAAGATGAACTTCCTCACCGGGGCAAATGTTGAATTCAATGGGGACATCCTTATAAACATCAATCGCTTCAAGCGAAGGATAGTAACGGTTATGGTCGGTAATAGCAAAGAAATCATAGCCGTGTTTTCTGTAGTTTGCAGAAACGATTGCGGGTGACTCCTTACCGTCTGAACGGCAGGTATGCATATGAAGGTCACCGATAAGCGGATATCTGCCGCAAAGGTCTTCATCAAGTGCATAAACGCTCAGCTGAACAAGTCTTTTGCCGCTGTTTTTATCAAACACTCTTACAAAATACTGCTGTTCACGGGGGAAGGTGTGTGTAAACTTAATGCAGCCGTCAAACTCAAACGGAATCGCATAGCCGTTGCCTCTGTGAGGATAGTCACGGGGATTACCATCGTCAAGACCGAAAATTTTAAGTTCGATATCTTCGGGATTTTTAAAATCTGCGTGGTAGCCGAGAGGTTTGATTGTTATTGAAACCTCTTTACCCGCGGGAAAAACCTTGGGAAAAATATCGTAGTTAAGAAGGGTTATTTCCATTTTTATTTACTCCTTTATCTCAACAGTTTTGCCTGTTTCGTATGATATATATGAATTTTCGAGCAATACGGCAAGTTCGATTGCCTCTTTCATTCCGAGACCGTCGGGCGAGCCTGTACCGTTAATACACGCATCAACAAAAGCGTCAATGGGATAATCGCCTTTTTCGGGCAGTCTGTCAGGCGAAATAAAATCTTTGTTGAGCTTTGCGGTTTCTGTTGTTTTGTATTTTATATCGCCGCCCTGCCAGAGAAGTATGCCGTCTGTACCGTGAACTTCAATGGTATACGGTGAAGAAAATGCGAGAAATGATGTTTCGGAAACACCGATTGCACCGCTTTCAAATTCAATAACCGAAATTGAATTTTCATCAACGGG
>JAXJVE010000383.1:0-4419 GCA_036308705.1 Acutalibacteraceae bacterium | reverse complement strand
GTTTTAAAGGAAAATAATCCTGACATAGAAATATGGGCGGTTGAGCCTGAAAATGCGGCAATTCTCTCGGGCGGTTCAATCGGTACTCACGTTCAGATGGGTATCGGCGACGGACTTATCCCCGATATTCTCAACTGCAGTATTTTTGACGATGTTTGTATTGTCAACGATGATGAGGCATTGCAGACTTCAAGAGATCTCGCTTCAAAAGAAGGCATTATGTGCGGTATCAGCAGCGGTACAAACGTTGCGGCGGCACTCAGGCTTGCAAAGAAACTCGGCAAAGGCAAAACGGTTGTTACCGTTCTCCCCGATACGGCTGAGAGATATTTCTCAACCCCCTTGTTCAGATAAAAAATTAACCGCCTTCGGGCGGTTTTTTGTTGCATTTCTTTATTATATAATATATAATACCTTATATAATATACCTCACGAGGTGAAGACTATGAAAAATTATAACCACGCTTTGCTTGTTATGGAAAAGCATGACTATCCCGCAGAAGCAAAAGAGGCGATAATCAAAGCCGAAGAAAAGATTCTTGCAAACGAAAAGGCAAATGAAATTTATGAATCCATGTTTGAAAAATATTGGGTTCAGAAGAAAAATTTCGGTGAATTTGCAGATGATACAAAAGCACTCGCAGAGCTTATAGACGAGCCTGCTTATACCATTTATCTTGTGCTTCTTCTCAACTGTGCGGAGCCGCTTCTTGAAGAATACAAAAACAGAGGATACTCTGAAGAAATTTACTGGACATCAGTGCTTGACCTTAAATGCAAGATGCTCGAATGTAAAGAAAACTATGATATCTGGGGCACCTTTGTTGAAGGCTGGTTCAGAGGATTTTATACCCTTGAGCGTTTCGGCATAGGCAGATTCCAGTTTGACCTTTCAGAATTCGGTGAAGAATTCTATGAGGAAAACGGAATTTTTATAAAGGAAGATGAATTCTGCCTCGGTCTTCATATTCCCTCACACAGAGAGCCTCTTACATACGAAACAAGAATGGATACATACAAAAAAGCCTATGAGTTTTTCAAGGACAGATTCAACGGCAAACCTATGGTTATCTGCTGCAACTCGTGGCTTCTCTACCCCGATAACCTCAACATTCTGCCCGAAAAATCAAACACAAGCGATTTCATTCTTGATTTTCAGCCTCTTGATATCAGGCAGACCTATGATTTCGGCGACGGATGGCGTATTTTCGGCGTTGGTAAGAGCAGCCTGAAACCTGCTGAGCTCCCCAGAAACACTTCAATGCAGAGAGCATTTGCAGAGTGGTTTGACCAGGGTAAAAAAGCGGGCAATGCATACTGCATCCTGATTTTTGACGGTGAAAAAATCGTTACCCGCTGCGACAGAGAAACATACAGACAGAAATACGGATATTAATTAAGAAGGGTGTACGGTGTACACCCTTTTTTTATGCAGATTTATACTCCGTCAATGCCTTGAATTCATAGCCGTTTTGTCTTGCGTAGTCAATGATTCTGCCGAGGGCTTCGGCATTATCGGGCGAAACGGAGTGAAGAAGAATAACCGCACCGGGGTGAAGGCGTGATGTGATTTTTTCAAAAGCATAATCTCCGCCTTTTGTTGCGTTCACATCCCAATCGGCGTATGCACACGACCAGAATACACTTGTATAGCCCATTGAGTCAACAAGCTCAAGGGCGTTTTCGTTATATGCACCCTCGGGAAAGCGAAAAAAATTTGAAGTATAGCCAAAATTTTCACGCATATAGTTATCGCATCCGATAATTTCATCTGCCATTCTCTGCCTTGAAATTTTTGTGAAATCGGGGTGCTTTGCGGAGTGGTTGCCGACGATGTGACCTTCGTTAATCATTCTTGCAATAAGGTCGGGCGTTGATTTTATATGGTCGAGAGTGCAGAAAAATGCGGCGGGTACTTTTTTCTCTTTGAGAATGTCAAGGCATTTTGAGGTGTAGCCGTTTTCCCATCCGCAGTCAAAAGTGAGATACAGAACTTTTTCGGCGGTTTTTGTGTCATAACATATCGCTTTGTATCCCGTTGATTCAAGAAATTTCTGATTGTCAACAGAAATCTGATGCGGTTTTCCGTCTTTTGCAACACCGTAGCTGTGTTCAATTCTTTTGGTTGAAATATTGCGGCTGTTTTCAGGGTCGTTTGCGGTGAAGCTGACGGGCGAAAGAATTTTTCTGCCCGTAAGCGGAGAGGTTGAATTAACGGCAGTTGAACGCAGGTCTTCAACGGTTGCGGGGGCATTGACATTTGTTTCTTCAAGTGTTTTTCTTCCGTTACAGGCAGAAAGCAACAAAATTACCGTACATAAACATATAAGACATATTTTCTTCACAAATAACACCTTGCTTTATAATATTATTTAATGTATATTATATCCCGAATAAAAAATTTTAAAAAAATAAAAATTTTTTTGTTTTTCATGCAACAAAAATGAAACATTTTTACACTTATATTATGAGAGTGGTAAGGAGGGTCGATTTTGAGCGCTCAGATACACGAACTCGTTACTCTTGCAAAATCCGGAAATGCCGATGCTTTCGGCGAACTTTATGAGCTCTATTATAAAGAAATGTACTGCTACGCCTGCTATATTACGGGCAACGAAATTCTTGCTCAGGATGCGGTGTCGGATGCGGTAGTATCTGCCTTTGAGCAGATAAAATCTTTGAAAAATGCAAAAGCGTTCAAAGGATGGCTTTTCAAAATTCTTTGTGCCGCTTGCAAAAGGTATTATACCGAAAATGAAAAAAAGAAATCCTTGGTTTATCTTGATGACGAAAACAGGGGGAAGGAAGAGCCTTCGGGGTTTGACGGAATTGAAATTTCGCTTGAACTGAAAAGTGCACTCGAAGAGCTTTCTCACGAAGAAAGAGAAATTGTTCTGCTCAGTGTTCTGGGCAACTACAAAAGTCACGAGATAGCCGATATTTTAGACTGTCCGCCGTCTACGGTTCGATCCAAGCTGAAAAGATCACTCAAAAAGCTCAGGGAATCGCTCAGCGGCGAGAATAAAAGGAAAGGGGGATGAAATGATGAAGAAGACGGATAAGCAAACATTGGATATGCTTCGCGGTGAATTTTCAAAAAGCACGGAATCTGTTCAGGTGCCTCTCAGGCTTCAAAAAGAAAGCGTTGTCACTATGCTTAAAAACAGTGACGCCAAGACAAAGGATTTTTCTTCAAAAACGGGAAACAAAAGAAACAATGTTGTTATGATAAGACGCATCGCAATGGCAGCGGCTGTTTTTGCGGTTGTTATTGTTGCTGCAATGACATATTTCAACAAGGGCGGAGTCAAGGTTATAAAAACCGATACTTATAACAGTTATAACAAAGAAAAGCCTGTAATGAGTGCGATGGATTATTCCGATATCGTCAAGGCGGTTCAGGAAATCCGCAACATCAAATCCGCAAACAGCGGCAAGCCGATAACCGATGCGGCAAACACACTTGCTCAGACAAACCCTGAAAATCAGGCGATAGTAGGCGGGTACAACGAATATGTTGCACAGGCAACAGATGACGAAAAAACAAACCTCGGGGCAAACGTTTTGTCCGACCCCAATCCGGGCAACAGTTCAGGCAATATCAACAAAGCCGATATCATAAAGAATGACGGCAAATATATTTATATTGCCGCAACAGAAAACGATCCTTCAAGCGGTGCGATTATTGAGCAGATAAATATTATCAAGGCTGATCCCGCAGAAGAAATGCAGGTTGTCAAGAAGCTTGTGCTTTATGACGGAAAAGATTCAAACCTCAACCAGAACTGCGTTGAAATTCATCTTAAGGATAATATGCTCACAGCCATTATGAAGGAAAACGCTCATCAGACGGTTTCGGGTGTTCTTTATAACAAAAAGTCAACCGTTGCCGTTACCTATGATATAACAGACCCGACCGCTCCCGTTGAGGTACGCAGACACACTCAGGATGGCGAATATATTACCTCGGAGCTTTACGGCAACAACCTCAGAATTGTTACAAAGAAATCAATTCCTGATCTTTCGGCCAATGCAGAGGTTGATAAAAATAACGTAATCCCTTCATTTACGATTAACGGCAAAACAACTTCTCTCAGTGCAGAAGAGCTTTTCATTGCAGTCAACGATCCCGAAGCTTCGTATCTTTTCATCACCGTTACGGATATATCAAAGCCCGATGCCGAACCGGGCAGACTTGCAATTCTCGGTGCAGGCAAAGATATCTATAACCTCACAAATGCAATTGTTGTTGCAAGAGGTTTTGTTTCGGTTGAAGCTGATGAAAACGGAAGTTACGGCTCTCTTACCGAAATCTGCCGATTCAATATCAGCGGAACATCAATTAAGTTTATCGGCTCATACGTTACGGAAGGTTCTCTTATAAGCGGTAACGCTGTTGATGAATATAACGGTTATCTT
>JAXJVE010000382.1:0-6020 GCA_036308705.1 Acutalibacteraceae bacterium | reverse complement strand
TTGATGTTCCTTCGGCTGCTGAAGCCTTGGGAGCAACCACGGCACCTAAGCATGAGAGCGAACCAAATACCATAGCAATGGCAAGGATCACGCTCAGAGCGCGTTTGAATTTTGACATTTGCTCGTTTCCTCCTTTTTATATATGCTGTTTCATTAGGAATTTAATAATGAGCATCGTCGAATGTAAAAGCCATTTGGGGCATAGCCCGCACTTGCGTGCAAGCTATGCCGATAATTAGTTTAGTCGATTATTTAAATCGTATTAATTAATAGAGTGAAACGTATGATGATTCGAAGTCGGGGCTTACGTTCTGACGAACATAACCTAAACCGTTAGCAACGTTGTTGATAAGGAGTGCGTCACCGTTATCAAAGCTACCGTCGTTGGATACGTCAGCAGCAACTGCATAATGCTGTGTGAATACATCATATTCCCAGTCAGTCTTGTAGTAAAGGTTGTTGTAGATGGGAGCAACGTCGTTACCATCTACGATACTGTCGCCGTTAATATCACCAACAACAACTACAACGTATGTTGCAAGAAGATCACCTGTTGATTCATTGAAGAGCTGAATAACCGAACCTGTGCTGTATGCATCCAGACTAGTCATTGTTGTTGTGTAAGTAACGTTTTCAAGAGTACCGAATGCCATCATAAGATGATCTTCGTCAGCGATAAGTTCGCCAAGACCTGTGAGGTAACCATTAATTTCTGTACCATCTTCAAGAGTGGGGAAGAAATATTCGTGGTTAAGAGCACCCATTGAGATTTCGGGAATGAATGAATCATACATACCGAAGTCTGTGAACATACCTGTATCTTCTGTTGTGAATTCGAAGACTGCTTCGCTTGAACCAGCTGTTACAAGGTTTGCCTGTGCAGCTGTAAGATCTGCAGCAAGTTCTGCAATGTAACGGTTGTTTTCTTCTGTATCACTGAGATCCTTTTCAGCATTGAGAGCTGCATCATAAGCAGCAAGGAATGCCTTGTATGAATCTACTGTGTATGTCTTCTGTCTGTCAGCGTCTGTACCAACAACATTTACGATTGCCTTTGCGTTAGCAATAGCTGTGTCAAGAACAACGTAGCTTGCTGACTGAGCAAGTTTCTTCCAAGCTGCAACGAGTTCTGATGTAGCCTGGTTGATCTTTGAAGGACGAGGATCGTCTTCTGAAAGAACTTCCCATGCGAAATCAACAGCTCTTGTGTATCTTTCTTCTGATGATTCTGTGTATGATACATTGGGATCCAAAGCATCGCCATATACTTCAACAAGCATTTCAAGCTTGCTTGTGTCACCGGTAAGTCTGATAAGACGTGAGCCTGTGAGTTCGAGCATCTTGATAGCATATGTAGCTTCAACTGAACCGATAACGCCCATGTTTTCTACATTTTCAAGATATGCTGCAACTGATTCATCATAAGCTGCAAGATCTTCTTCTGTGGGTTCATAACCTTCTTCGAAGGGAGCATTTACAAAGTATTCCTGTGAAGCGATGAGATCGTGTGCACGGTCTCTTGCATCTCTGTACTTGTTGTATGTGTGAGGAACGAAGTCACGCATACCAAAGTATACATATTTAGGATCATCGTATTCGATTTCCTGTCTGTAGGGATAGCCGTTTGCATCTGTTTCGATTGTGTAGTTGATACCGCTGAAGGGAGCAAGTGCTGACTTAAGACCTGCTGTACCAGTGTTTGCTGCGTAATCTTCAAGAGCTTCGATAGCTGCTTCAAGTTCTGTAGCAAGCTTTTCATACTTATTAGCATAGCCTGTTGACTCGTCGATAGCGATATCGCTCTGGAATGATGCACCTGTCTTGGGCTTAAGAACAAGTCTTGCTGCTTCCTTAAGAGCTGCAACGTAGTTGTTCCATGCACCTTCGAATTCACCTGTGTAGTCTGACTGCTGACGGTTTGCTGCAATCGCTCTGTTGAAGAGTGATTCAAGACCGAAGTCGTCATAGAGGTGAATCATTGTTGTGATGTTGTATGTGCTGCCGTGTGCGTTGATTGTTGAAGTAACGTTGTACTGACCGTCAACAACACCTTCGTTGTCTGTACCATCGGGGATGGGTTCGCCTGTTTCTTCGTCGTAGATGGTGTTGCCATCTTCGTCTACTTCGTAGTTGAGTGCGAATCTCTCATAGAGATTACCTTCTGCATCCTTAGCTGCTACATCGAAGGGATAAAGGAAGTAAACACCGCCTTCACCGGTCATTGAAACTGCTGTTTCTTCTGCATCAGCGTTCTTAGCTGCGAAGGGATATGCTGTTGAAGCGTTAGCAACGTTAGTAACTGTTGCTGTACCTGCTGTACCCTTATCGTTATCATCAATACGGATGCTGAAGCTTTCGATATCATCAAGATCATCGCCTGCACCAAGGTAGATTGTGGGATAGTACTCAAATGTACCCTTGTCTGCGATATTCTGGCTTACTTCGATAGCATCGTCATCAAGGTTTGATGCGCCTACGTAAGTGTAAACAGTGTTTGAAAGAGTTGCGTTTGTAAGAAGGTCGCCTGATTCACCATAGATCTGGTAGTTAACGCGAACTTCTACAAGGTTACCTTCGGTACGAGTACCGTTAAGAGTAACGTTGATGCTTTCACCACCGGTAAGAGTTGCGGTGGTAACGTTGGGAGTAAGAGCGTTGGTATTGTTACCAGCTGCATCGTATGTGTTTACATAGATGTTTGTAATCTTATAGGTATAAAGCTTATCCTGTGTGAAGTTACCATTCTTATCGGTAAATGCAGTGTTGATACCGCTTGAACCGTTGTAAATCTGGAATACAGGAGCTGATGCGTCTGCAACTGTTGAGGGAATTGCTTCGTCAAGATAGATTTCCATCTCTTCGAATTCCTGGTCATCACTGAGACCGAGAAGCATGCAAACTACGGGAAGAGCTACCTTAAGGATGTAGGGACCGCGAGCCTCAAGAGGCTGACCAAGAGCGTTGGTCTTATCAACAGTACCGAGAACCTTAATAAGGTCGCCAACCATTGCACCGAGGAGCTCGTTGTTGAGAACCTGGTCAACTGTTGCCTTGGGCTGGAATACGCCGGGGAAGAGAAGTTCGAATACGTTGGTGAGGAGAGTCATGATGATCTCAACGCCGTTATCTGTTGCGAACTGACCCTGGGGGTTTCTTGCAAAGATTTCTGCAAGGTTTGTTGAATCAAGGTAATAGATGGGTTTAAGGATATAGTCAAAGATGAGTTTCTTTGAAACGATTTCCTGACCGTTGCCTGAGATTTCAGCTGAAATCCATGAGCCGTTAGCACCCTTGATGGGGATAAGTGAGTCAATGATTGAGTCGATATCCTGCCATACGTGATCAGCTGTAAGAGTTCTGTTGCCTGTTACAGCACCGTCGTTATCATCACAGAAGAAGTCGATGTTGAGGATTGCACCGTATTCTGAGATACCCCATGCAGCAACCTGGATAAGGTTTGTTTCGTAGCTGCCTTTGTCTCCGCCGTACTGAAGAAGACCTTCAGCCTTAACGGGATCGTTACCTGATGCGGGAACCATATCGAAGCCCTGGTTGAGGTTGTAAACAGCAACGTCGAAGAGAATATCGAGTGCCTTATCAACAAGTGCATCGTAGTAAGCTTCGGGTGTAGCATAATCTGAAGCTTCGGGCTTTGTGTATGTGAACTGAGGAATATCCTGCCATGCAAGCTGTTCTACTGCTCTGTAGCCAACTTCTGCAACTGACTTATATTCGTCTTCAATGAACATCCAATCAACTGATGAGTTGAGGATAGCTCTCATAAGGAATGCAACAACTTCCTGGTTGCTCATAGCAGCGATTTCAGCTGCTGAAGGAACATCAACATATTCGCTGAAGAAGAGGTTGCCTGATGCCTGCATAATGAACTTACCTGCTGAGCAGATATTATCGAAGAGGTATTCGTTACCGCCATCGATCCAATTCCATGAGTAACCCTTTGCGTTTACAACGCCTCTCTTAACAGCGAGAACGTTATCAAGGAAATCACCGAGGGTGTTGTTGAATTCTTCAACAAATGTCTTACCTGCGGGAATTTTAACTGTATATGCACGAGCGTCAATGCTGAGGAACTCTGCGTAGGGATTTGCTGCAAGTTCTTCTGCTGAGGGAAGATCACCGTCGTATGAGGGATCATAGTCGGGGTTGTTATACCATACATCTTCTACTTCGGGAGTTGCGGGATCGTCACCGTAAATAGTTCTTCTGGTAAATGTTTCATCATATGTAACACCGCAAAGTTCACGAACCCACTTTCTTGTGTCTCTGTTAAGAACGGGAACAAGGATCTGGTTGTAAGCTGTCTGCATAAGTGTTTCGATGAACTCGTAACCTGTTCTGTCTGTTGTGATATCAACAACATCATATTCAGGAGCGGGAGCTGTTGCACCGTTAGTTACTCTTTCGCAACCGCCAAGACCAACTGTTACCCAATCATTGGGATGAACCCAACCGTAGTAGTCGTACTTAGCTGTGTCATACTTGCTTTCGCCGTATTCGCTCATAAAGCCGTAGCTTTCATACATTACTACACTGTAGGGATTTGTGAACTCTTCGTCAAGCTGTTTCCATTCACCGAGAATGAGCTGATTGAGGAGTTCCTGAAGAAGAGTGATTGCACCGTTGTCGGGATCCTTATACTTTGCAGGAAGTTCGCCGCCGTCAAGTGCATCGAAGTCTTCTGCTTTACCTGCTGCAGTCATACCATAGATAAGACCGATTGCAAGTTCTCTTACATTGAACTTGAAGTCAGCGATGAATGAATCGAGAATACCAAGATCAATAGTACCGTTTACGTACTTTTCAGCAAGAGGAGCGATGCTGGAAATGAAGTTAAGAAGAGCATAGCAAACATCGATGTCTGAGTCTTCAAATCTTCTTGCGCCTTCAAGAGGAACAACGTATGAGGGGAGTGATGATGCATCACCAAGAAGGGGGAGAAGTGATTCAACACTACCAACAAGTGAAATAACACTGTCGAGAGTTGTGTTTACGCTTCCAAGATCAAGAGTACCGATGAAAACATCGAGAACCATCTTTTCCTTTGCAAGCATACTGTCCACTTCGTCGAGACCCATTGATGCGTACTGTTCGAGTGTAAAGTCGACAGCGTCTACATCGTTGTACTGATTCTTGATGGCATCGCCCTTATAAGCCTGGTATGCAGAGCCCATAACTGAGAATGAACCCAGGAGCATTGCAAAAGCCATAAGGATTGCGAGAATGCGAGTTGACTTTTTCAAAATTGTACACCTCCAAAAAATTTTGCACTTTGAAAAATTTAGGGACATCAAAATTTCGAACCTATGTGCCGCACTCATTATAAAGCCGCAATTTGATTTGCACCTTGTAAGAGCTTAGCACTCTGACCGACCTCCTTTTTAGATTACGCTGCGCCAGAGACGCCATCTACCCGGCGCAAAGCAACAGTCAGAATCAAAATATTGACATCCACAGCGGTTCCAAATACAGTTGCGGCTTCAAAATGACGCAAATATAGATGGAAAACCACCATATGGTCATATTAAATATACCCAAAATCGCAACGGATGTCAATGTTTTTCAAAACCGAATTAATATTTTGTTAATATTCAACAACCGACTTCGCCGTTTTTTGGATAATATGACAAGCATTTTTTAAACGATATCGTGCATATGCACTGTAAAGCTTTTTGCCATTACAAATACCGCAAATTTTATCAATTATGTAGCGGCGAATCTGAGCATCTCAAACCCGCCTGAAATTGACACATATATAAAAGGTATAGTAATTATTACATAAAAAGCGAAAAATATTTTTCTTTTTTTGTATTTTGTCGCTTGCGGTAAAGTTATTGCACTTTACAGTACGACAAAAAAATAATATTTTTTTGCAAATATCTACGAATAAAATAATTTGATAAAATTACACGAATTTGAGCTATTTTGTTTGAATTTTATTGCAAATCAAATTCTCTGTCATTGATTTTTTGCAATTTTGTGTTTTTGTTAAGGATATCTGC
>JAXJVE010000381.1:0-6599 GCA_036308705.1 Acutalibacteraceae bacterium | reverse complement strand
ATATATATGTATAAAAACAATTGGGAATCTCTCAATTCGAGACCTGTTCCCGAATGGTTCAGCGATGCAAAGTTCGGCATTTTTATCCATTGGGGTCTCTATTCAGTTCCTGCTTATACCAAGAAAGGCGACTATGCCGAATGGTATATGAGACAGATTCAGGAGGATACCGAAGCGGCAGCATTCCATAAGCGTGTTTACGGTGAAAACACAAAGTATGAAGATTTTGTGAGCGGATTCAAAGCAGAACTTTTTGATGCTAAGAAATGGGCAGATCTCTTTCAAAAGAGCGGTGCAAAATATATTAACATCGTTTCAAAGCATCACGACGGCTACTGCCTTTATAAATCAGACTATGCATGGAACTGGAACAGCGTTGACGTTGGCCCTCACCGAGATTTCCTTATGGAGCTTAAAGAAGCTCTTGAAGGCACAGACGTGCGTTTTGGCGTTTATCATTCGGTTTATGAATGGTTCCACCCCACATATCTTAAAAATCCCGAACAGTATGCTCTTGAACATCTTATCCCCATGCTCAAGGAACTTGTTGAAAAGTATCAGCCCAACACACTTTTCACAGACGGTGAGTGGGAGCATCCTTCCAACGTATGGCACTCAACAGAATTCCTTCAGTGGCTTTATAATGAGTCAAGTGTAAAGGATTTTATCGTTCCCAATGACCGTTGGGGTAAAGAAACAAGAGGCCGTCTCGGCGGAAATTTCACAACCGAATACGGCTATATCGAAGAAGGCAGAAAGATTGAAGACGTTGAGCTTGACAGACCTTTTGAAGAATGCAGAGGTATTGGCCGTTCGTTCGGCTTCAACCGTAATGAAGACCTTGCAGATTACCTGAGTGCAAAAGAGCTTATCGAAATGCTTTGTGACCTTGTTTCAAAGGGCGGTAACTTCCTTCTCAATATCGGCCCTGCCGCAGACGGTACAATCCCCGTTATTATGGAAGAAAGACTTCTTCAGATGGGTGATTGGCTCAGGGTCAACGGTGAGGCAATCTACGGCACAAGAATATATTCAAAACAGCTTCAGGACGGTGTTTATTACACTAAGAAAGGTGACGATGTTTATGCAATCATCAACAGTTTCCCGTTCGGTTCAAAAGTTCTTGATCTTGTTGAGTATAACCCTGCTCTTAAAGCGACTCTCCTCGGCAGCGATGCTGTACTTGAAATTAAAGAAAACGCAGGAAAAGCAGAAATAATCTTCCCCGCAATCAATCCCGATACCATTGATTCAAACTGGCTCTACACAATAAAACTTTCAAAATAATGTAGACATTTGTAAAATGATATGGTAAACTGAAATTACCAAATAATAAAAATGAGGTGTTAATTATGAAAAAAGTTCTCAGTATTGCTATGGTTCTTTGCCTTGTTGCAACACTCTTTGCAGGTTGCTCGGGTCTTACCACCACACTTAACGAAACAAAAATCCTCGGCACCTGGGAAGGTTCAAAAGAAACAGGCTTTTTAGGTACATCAATTGATGTTACATACACCTTTGAAAAAGACGGTGTAGGCGAAATGCCCATTCTTGATTCATTTGTTAATGCATCGGCTGATTTCACTTACACAATCGAAGAAGATACTCTTACAATCAATGTTGATACAGATTTCTTCTCAGAAACTTATATCTACACAATCGCATTTGAGGAAGATAACCTTATTCTTACCGACGGTGCGGGCGATGTTCTTACTCTCACAAAAGTAGCTGAATAAACAGAAAAACGCACCGTGTTTACGGTGCGTTTTTTATTCGTTTACATACAGAACAGATATAATCCGCATCTGTTTCAATGAATGAACATTCAAACCCGTTTTCGGAACACAGAATTTTCTTTTCACCAATATCAAACGAAACATCCCTGATATCTGCTCCGAGCCCTGTACCGATACATTTGAAATAAGCCTCTTTAAGAGTCCATATTTCAAAAAATCCGTTTTTGTTTTTTGAAATATAATCCTTTTCGGATTCTGTTGCAAATTTTTCTGCGGTACGAGGATTGATATTTCTGATTTTTTCAATGTCAATTCCGATTTCGCAATCCGAAACGGCACAAACAACCATATCTCCGCTGTGGCTTACATTGAAATGAACAGGCAAATCCTTCGCGAAGGGTTTGCCTGTTTTTGTATGTTCAAAAATAATTTTGTTTTGTTCAACACCGCAAAAATCCGCAATCGTCTTTCTGCAAAGGGCATCTGCCGCTATGCGGAGATTCCTTTTGTGTTCAACTTTCATTTGGCTGACAGCCTGTTTACGCTCATCGCTCATCTGCTCAAACCAGGCTGAAAGTTCGCTTTTTTTAACTTTTCTGATATCTGAAATGCTGATTATCATTTGATAAGCTGATTGAGTTTGTCAATGAAAGCCATTTCAATATCAAAAATATTAACAACTTTATGCATAAAGAGTGCAACGGAAACGCCGACAACAATACCGCCGATAATTTCGGGGATTGTGTGACCTTCAACCTTTTTGACATCTTTTGCTTCGTTGTTGCATACCTTTGCCTGAATACGGTTGAATGCATCTGTAAGTCTGCTGATGGGAAGTCTTACCTTGAATGCGTCAAACATTGTGATGAATGCAAAAACACCCGCAACCGCAAAAATCAACGAATCAAAGCCTTCCTGAATTGCAACGCAGGTGCAAAGTGAAACAACCGTTGCAGTGTGCGAACTCGGCATACCGCCAAGTTTGAAAAGAGTTTCGAGCGTAACCTTTTTTGCCCTGCGGCCTTTCTTTTTGTCTATAACATACTTGGTGAAGTTGATGATTACCTTGATAACCTGTGCAACAAACCAAGCAGACAGACATACCATAAAAATTCTCATTTGTTGTCCCCTCGTTAATCTTGTAATATAAGAATACAGTTAATCATACAACATTGACTGAAAAAAAGCAATAGTTTTTTGTTGAAAAAAACAGTCAATCGTGATAAAATAACTGTCAGATTTAAAATGGGTTTGTATTATTTTGTTTGATTCAGGGGGATAACTATGAAGAATAAGTACAGCAATATGGGTAATGCAAACATACCTACTTATCAGACTCTTAAAGAAATAATTGTAAAAGGAACAGAAACAGGCGGCGATAAAAAGCAGTATGTTTTCCTTGATAAAGATAAGAATGAATGTACCAGAAGCTTCAATCAGACCTGGGCAGAGATGTCTGCTCTCGGTACCTGCTTCAGCTTGAACGGTCTTAACGGTAAAAAGAAAATCGCCATCATCGGTGAAAACTGCTATGAGTGGATGATTGCTTATTACGCAACTCTTATCGGCGGCAACATTACCGTGCCTATGGATTGTAAGCTTTCCGCTGAAGACCTTACAGATCAGCTTATCCGTTGCGGCTGCGATGCTCTTGTAATTACAGATAAATTTGCTCAGATGGCAGAGGATTTCAAAAACGATCCCGCAATGCCGAAGATGGTTTATTTCAATATCAGTACAGAATATGAAAAGTATCTTGAAGAAGGCAGAAAGGCTCTTGAAGCGGGCGATACCTCGTGTGTTGATGCGAAGGTTGAACCCGATGACCTTGCCTGTATTGTTTATACATCGGGCACAACCGCAAAGAGCAAGGGCGTTATGCTTTCTCATTTCAATATTGCAAGCAACTGCTCAGCTTCGTGCCGCGCACTTTCGGGCAGACACGCAATCGGCTTCCTTCCTCTTAACCATACCTATGCATGGGTAAGTGCTCTGTTTTCATCATATATCATTACGCAGTGGGGTTATCTCTGCGACGGTATAGGCAATATTCAGGGCGACCTTAAAAAGTATGAGCCTTATAATTTCTCAGGCGTTCCTCTTGTTGTTGAAACAATCTATAAACGAATCTGGAAAACAGCAAGAAAAACAGGCAGAGAAGATGTTCTTAAAAAGGGCATTAAAATCAGCAATTTCCTTATGAAACTCGGCATTGACAGAAGACGCAAGATTTTTAAAACCATACTTGATAATCTTGGCGGAAATCTCAATATGATTATTTGCGGCGCTGCTAACCTTGACCCGGAAATAGAGCAGGGAATGCATGAGTTCGGCATTGAAATCTATAACGGCTACGGTCTGACGGAATGTTCTCCTGCCGTTACCTGCAACAGACCTGATAAATTCAGATTCGGTTCTGTCGGTACTCCGCTTGACTGTTGTGAAATTAAAATCGTAAATCCCGATGAAGATGGTGTCGGTGAAATTTACGTTAAAGGTACAAACGTTATGCAGGGTTACTATAATGACCCCGAAGCAACCGCTGCGGCATTTGACGGCGAATGGCTTATAACGGGTGACTATGGCAGAATTGATAAAGACGGTTTCCTCTTTATGGTCGGCAGAAAGAAAAACCTTATCTGCCTTTCAAACGGCAAAAACGTTTCTCCCGAAGAGCTTGAAGATAAGCTTTCAAGAATTGATTATGTAAAAGAAGTTCTTGTTTATGATGAGGATAACAAAATCGTTGCAGAGTTTTTCTTTGATGAAGTTGAATATCCCGATGCAAGAAGCCGAATCAAAGAGGATATCGATGAGTTCAACCGCAATATGCCCGTATTCAAAAACATAAACAAAATCAAAATCCGTGACGATGAATTCCCCAAAACAACAACTCTCAAAATTGCAAGAAAATACAAATAAAAATGAACTGCCCTCTGAACATTCAGAGGGCAGTTTTGATTTTAAATTTCGATTATTGTTGCATTTATTCCGAGCGACGGCAAAAATTTTTCAAGAATATCCGTTGTTTTTATCTTTAACGTTGCAGTGTTATCGCTCGGGTGACAGCATATATCTTCTTCGCTTATAACATCTTTATCAATTGCGAGTGAAACTTTTTTATCTTTATCAAAAATAAGGCTTGTAACACTGAGCGAGCCGGGAGTGGTATTCAGAAGTGCTTCCATATATTCGCCCGAAGCAAACGAAAGGCGTGAACATCCGAGCTTTTTTGAAACATCTTTTGTAACAAAACGCTTGCCGTCTTTTATCATCAGAAGAACAAAAACCTTCCCCGAGTCTGTTTTCAGCAGAAGATTTTTGCAGATTACGCCGTCTATTATTTTGTTGACTTCGTGACATTCTTCAAGCGTAAAAACAGGGGAGTGGGTAACAATTCCGTATGCAATTCCGTTTGAGTCAAGATAATCGCATACCTGTGATGCTTTGGGGCTGAGTTTCATTTTTATCACTTTCCGTAAAACGCCGATTCATAATCAACGGCATTTATTTTTATCGTTTTCCAAGGGCCGCTGCTGCGGTCTTCGTGAGTAAGAATTTCATTTTCAAATGTATGAATATTTGAAAATGCCGATTTTCCTCTTGAAATTACCCAGAAATTATCCAATTCTTCCGTTGAGGTGAAAATGCTTTCATCTGCCGAAAATTCGCCTTCGTTGAGTTTGCCGCAACAGAAATATATTATTTCGCCGTTTTTGTCAAATTCAATGTAGCATCGCTCATAACGGCTCTGAATAATATAAGTGTTTTTGCCAAGCTGCCTGAATTCAACAAACTCTTCAACGGTTTCTTCGCCGCCGCTTTCAACGGTATATGAATATTTGAGGCTGTCGTTCTTTTTATCGTATTCCGCAGTGTAGGTCTTAACAAGCGATTCGGATACAAACATAAGCTCCGATATATCGTTTTTACTGCTGAAATTTATATCCATACCTTCGCTCTGAATCTTGAACGTATCCTGAGCTTTTTCGTTTGTCATATCGGGCGTAAAATTTTCCGTTATTGATAATGTACTGAGAATAAACGGTTCAAAAGATGTGAGAATATAATTTTCATCAAGAAAATATTCTTCCTTGTTGCCCGACATAATTACGGTGTTGTGTGCATTTTCAAGAACCGTTATTTTTGTTTTCATTGCGGAAAGTACCGCTTCGTATCTGCTTTTGCATCCGAGAAACGATTTTTCTTCGTTTGTGATACTGAGCATATCCGCAGTTCTGATTATATTTTTTTCTTTCTTGCCGCAAGAACAGCACAAAAGCAACAATACGGCAAGAAAAAACGAAGCAATTTTTTTCATTGTTATTTCACCCTGAAAAGGAGCATGGCAAAAACCATACTCCTTTAAAATGTATTATTATTTTTCGCTCAGAAGCTTTGCAAGTTCGTTCATAAATGTGTTGATATCCTTGAACTGACGGTAAACCGAAGCAAATCTGACATAAGCAACCTCATCAAGGTCTTTGAGCTTATCCATAGCAAGTTCGCCGATATAAACCGATGTAACTTCTCTGTCGAGCGAATTCTGAAGAGTGCTCTCAATTTCGTTAACCGCTTTTTCAAGGGATTCAAGTGCAACAGGTCTTTTTTCACAGGCTCTGAGCATACCGTTGAAAAGCTTATTGCGGTCAAAAACTTCTCTTGACTTATCCTTTTTGACAACAATTACGGGAACGCTTTCGATTATTTCGTAAGTTGTGAATCTCTTCTGACAGCTGATACATTCTCTGCGGCGGCGGATACGCTCGCCTTCGTCAGTGGGTCTTGAGTCAATAACCTTGCTTTCTTCACAGTTGCAAAACGGACATTTCATTGTTTTGACACTCCTTTTATTTTATAATT
>JAXJVE010000380.1:0-1805 GCA_036308705.1 Acutalibacteraceae bacterium | reverse complement strand
TAATCATACTGTCCGTTAAGACACATCCAGTTTTCTCTTTCGAGCTGAGGTCTCGGATATTCTGAAAGCGGACATTCACGGCTTATGCTTTCAAACCATTTTGATCTTAATTCGCTCATTATATTCTCTCCTATGGATTAATAATATATATTTTCAAGACGGATATTTCCGTCAACGGTTACTGCTTTTGCGTCAAAAACAAAATCTTTGCCTTTTTCTGTTTTAACCGTAACTTTGAATTCGTATGAACCTTCGGATACAGTAACGATTTCGATTTCGGGATTGCTCCAGTCATAATTCTTTGCTTTTATGGTATTTGCTTTTGTGTTGATATAAAGAACACCGTAAATATCCTTGTACATATCGAATTCGGCAAGAATGTTCTTTGCCGCTTCATCTGTATAAGTTTCGTATATTGCCTGAGAAAGCTCTTCGTATGTTTTGAATATATCTGAATTAACGGGAGCGAAACTGCCGTTTTCATCGGAGATTATTTTGCTTTCATCTGCGGGAAGAAACTTTTCAACAAAAACATCTTCAACAAACATTGCGTTGGTGCTTACAAGAGTCATAAGTGCGGTTTTCTGACCTTCGCTTACATAGTTGGGTGAGAAAACATCAACAGTTGTGGGTTCGCTTTTGCTTGTATCGTTACCCGCACAGCCTGTAAATAAAAACAGTATTGCAAAAAATACAAGAACAAATCTTTTCATAAACACAAGTCCTTTATAAATTGTTTATAATTAATATTATTATATATAACTTTTCATTATTAGTCAATTGTTTTTCGGCAATATGTACAAAAAATAAGGAAAAGGGGAGCAGGCATAAAACCTGCTCCCTTAGTGCTTGTTTGATTAACCGAAATATCTTTCAAGAAGACCTGCAAATGTTTCGTTGTGTTGAAAGAGGAAATTAAAGAGTTCTTGACATTTATGTTGTGTACAAATATAATGATTATATATTTTTTATGGTAAATTTTGGAGGGATTAAAATGAAAAAAATCATATCACTTATTTTGGTGGCAGTAATGTGTTTGGCTTTTGCCTCTTGCAGTGCTTTTGATGGCAGAAAAAAAGTCAGAGAGCAGGCGGATACTGCACCTGTATTTTCGATGGTAGCTTATGCTCAAATGTTTGAGAATAATGAAGTTAGAGCAAAGGAAAAGTATGAAGGTAAGGTGTTTAAATTTACAGGCGAGGTTTATGAGGTTAATGAACGATATTGTTTCGTTAACGGTATAAAATATATGCAGGTTTTTCTCGAGAAGGAAGATCTTTTGAAGCTTAACAAAGGGCAAGAATACACATTTGTCGGAGTGTTTGAACAAACTCCCTTTTATCCTACCTTAAAAGATGCAATATTGTTAGATGATTGATTCTTTAAACATTTGATAATATTAAACAAAAAGAGTGGCTTTTCAGCCACTCTTAATTTTTTATGTGATAGAGGATTAACCGAAATATCTTTCAAGAAGACCCTGGAATGCCTTGCCGTGTCTTGCTTCGTCGCGAGCCATTTCATGAACTGTATCGTGGATAGCGTCAAGACCCTGTTCCTTAGCCATCTTAGCAAGTTCAAACTTGCCTGCAGTTGCGCCGTTTTCTGCGTCAACTCTCATTTCAAGATTCTTCTTTGTGCTGTCGGTGATAACTTCGCCGAGAAGCTCTGCAAACTTTGCAGCGTGTTCTGCTTCTTCGTATGCTGCCTTTTCCCAGTAAAGACCGATTTCGGGATAGCCCTCTCTGTGAGCAACTCTTGCCATTGCAAGGTACATACCAACCTCTGAGCATTCGCCGTTGAAG
>JAXJVE010000379.1:0-1531 GCA_036308705.1 Acutalibacteraceae bacterium | reverse complement strand
GTGTAAATTAATCCGTTCTGATTAAGCGCCTTAGCGCCTTTACCAAGCACGAGAGCAGCAAGACCATAGTCCTGTGTAATAATCACATCGCCCTTTTCGGTAAGGTTCGCAATACGGCAATCAGCAGAATCTGCACCCTTATCAACCACAATTGTTTTTGCGCCATCTCTTTCAATAGTGTGGGTGTTGTCGCAGACAATAATGCACTCTATCTCCCGTTCTTTTGCTACATTGACAGTAATATCAACAACAGGACATGCATCAGCATCAATTATAATTTTCATTTTTCTTCCTTATTTAATCTTAACTAAAAATGTAACGGTGAAATCTTCCCAATGGGCAGTAACATAGGTTTCACCCTTTGTTTTGGGTGTTATTTCATCCCCGTCAACAGATATGATGCTTTCATCAAAATCTGTAAGGGTTATCCCCTTCTTAACCTGCTTATCGTCCTTATTGGCATCATATTTATAAACCTCAACCTTGAAGGCGCCGTCTGCAAGATTTTTCTCATAAATATGAGGGTCGGTTGTTATACCGACAGCCGCAGTGTAACGGGATTTTGAAACAGGCTTGAAATTCTCTTTAACATTATCATTTTCCTTATCACTGAAATCAGGTTCATTAATGAGAGAGAATTTCACCTCCTGAATTCTTGTTGCCCAAGTGCCGAATTCTTCACCGTAAGCATAGGAAAGATAAATATTATCACTCAAACGGATATGACCGTTTTCTCTTGAAGTGATACCGCAGTTATGAAGGTTATGTATGGTGTTTGTTTTAAGGAAATAAGATTCCTCAAACTTAACACCGTCGTTTGACATATACACCTTAATATAGCTATCGGTTGTGAATCTTGAAGCGGTTGAAACTGCTATAAATTTGCCGTAATCCTCGATAAATTTCACGTCAGCAGAGTCGGTATCACCTTGAATATGGTCTATTGCAATGCCTTTATATTCAAGTGTCTTCGGCCAGTTTTCGTCTCTGGCATCTGCAAGGGAAAGCCTTGTCTGATTCAATTCACCGTCACGCCACGTGTAGTAAAGATAAAGAGTATCATTCAAAACTACCATTGACGGCTCACCTGCACCGTAAGTCTCGGGATTGCCTGTATATTCAATGATGGGAGCAGGCTTTCCGCCCCAACCCTCACCATTCCATTTCTCATAAGGTCCGTCAAGATTTTTACTTCTTGCAACAAAAACATCGTTATCAACGCCACCCTCAACAACAGTTGACGTATAAGCAAGATAATAGTAGCCGCCGAATCTTACAACACCGGGGTCACAACAGGAATAAAAATCAGCAGAATCGGGAGTTGGTGCTAAAACAGATTTTTCAGTTGTCCATGTTTTACCGCCATCGGGAGAGTGTCTGTAAAAAAGATAATCCCACTCATCAAAAATACCGGGAGAAGAGAAAAAAGCATCAATGCTACCGTCGGCATTTCTTATTAAAGACGGTCCGTAGCGATAAACATAGCTCTGCTTTTTAGCAGGAGTATAAATATCGTTGCCTGAATCGAGGG
>JAXJVE010000378.1:0-2935 GCA_036308705.1 Acutalibacteraceae bacterium | reverse complement strand
TGCATAAGATAAGGCTCGTATACATCCTCTATCGTAACAGCCTCTTCGCCGATTGCCGCCGCTATTGTTTCAAGACCGACGGGGCCGCCGTTATAGTTCTTTATCATTGTTTTAAGAATGAGTCTGTCGATTGAATCAAGACCCAATTCATCAATTTCCATTCTGTCGAGTGCGAGCGATGAAGCCTGTTTTGTGATTTCACCCTCACACATAACCTGAGCAAAATCTCTTGCTCTTTTGAGAAGTCTGTTTGCAATTCGGGGTGTACCTCTTGAACGTGAAGCAATTTCAAGAGCACCGTCGGGATCAATATCAATGCCGAGAATACCCGCACTTCTGTTGACAATGCTTGAAAGCTGCTCAGGAGTATAAAGCTCAAGTCTGAGAATAACACCGAATCTGTCACGCAGAGGTGCACTGAGCTGACCCGCTCTTGTGGTTGCACCTACGAGCGTGAATTTATGCAAATCAAGGCGGATTGACCTTGCCGAAGGGCCTTTGCCGATAATGATATCGAGCACATTATCCTCCATTGCGGGGTAAAGCACTTCTTCAACGGCTCTTGAAAGGCGGTGAATTTCGTCAATAAAAAGCACATCACCTTCGTTGAGGTTTGTGAGAAGAGCCGCAAGGTCGCCCGGCTTTTCAATCGCAGGGCCGCTTGTTACTCTGAAGTTAACTCCCATTTCGTTTGCGATAATACCCGCAAGCGTTGTTTTGCCGAGACCCGGAGGGCCATAGAGCAAAACATGGTCGAGAGGCTCGTTTCTGCGGCGTGCCGCCTCAATATATATTGAAAGATTTTCTTTTACTTTATCCTGACCGATATATTCGCTCAATGCTTTGGGTCTGAGCGAGATTTCTATATCGTTATCTTCTGCTGACGAAAATTCGGGAGCAACTATTCTGTTTTCAAAATCAAAATCCATAATTATCCCCCTGAATTATAAATTCTTTGCAAGCTGTTTGAGAGCCTGCTTTATCATTTCTTCAGTTGAAAGATTGCCGTCGAGTCTGCCGACTGCAATGCTTGCTTCGGATTTACTGTAGCCGAGCATAACAAGTGCATTGACCGCATCTTCACCCGCATAGCTGACAGTTGCCTTTTGTGCGGCGGCAATATTGCCGAGAGTTTCGGAGCTTGTTGCAAAACCGTCAAGCTTGCCTTTGAGTTCAAGCACAACTCTCTGAGCAATTTTGGGGCCTACACCCTGTGCGGCAGTTATCGCCTTCACATCTCCGCCCGCAACGCTTACCGCAAGCATATCGGGGGTAAGCTGAGAAAGAATGGCAAGTGCCGCCTTGGGGCCTACGCCCGAAACACCTGTGAGCATTTTGAAACATTCAAGCTCATTCTTCTCTGCAAAGCCGAAAAGGTCGAGTGCATCTTCACGAACATTGAGATGAGTAAAAAGGGTCTGCACTTCGCCTGTGGGGGCACATTTCCTGAGCGTGTTGCCCGTTACAAAAAGTCTGAAGGCAACGCCCGAGCAATCTATTGCAACGCTGTTTTCATCTGCGAAAACAACCGTACCTGTTAAGCTGTAAAACATATTTTAAGCTCCTTTGAGTTATCTTCTGTTAAGCTGACCTATCAGCGACCCTGCACTGTGGCAGTGGCAGATTGCCATTGCAAGAGCATCGGCGGCGTCATCGGGCTTTGGGATTTTTTCAAGACCGAGCATCAGCCTTGTCATTTCCTGAACCTGTTTTTTCTCCGCTCTGCCGTAGCCTACAACGCTCTGCTTGACCTGAAGCGGTGTATATTCAAAAATCGGCATTTTTGCCTTCTGTGCGGCAAGTACAAGTGCACCTCTTGCCTGTGCAACATCAATCGCCGTTTTCTGGTTGGTGTTGAAAAACAGTTTTTCAATCGCCATAGCTTCGGGTCTGTATCTTTCGATAACCATACACGCACAGTCATAGATACGCTCAAGTCTTTCGTTGAAAGGGGTGTGTGCTTCGGTTGTTATTGCACCGAAGTCGAGCACCCTGAAATGGTTGTTGTTATATTCAACAACGCCGAAACCGACTATTGCATAGCCGGGGTCAATTCCCAAAACTATCATTTCTTGTTTGACTCTCTTTCACGCACTACCATTCTTGTGGGTGTACCCTCAAGGCCAAAGATTTCTCTTATCTGATTATCGAGATAACGCTGATAACTGTAGTGGAAAAGCTCGGCATCGTTAACAAAGCATACGAATGTCGGCGGTCTTGTTGAAGCCTGAGTCATATAGTAAATCTTAAGACGCTTTCCCTTATCCGTAGGCGGCTGCACTCTTGCGGTTGCATCTGCAAGCACATCGTTGAGTTTACCTGTTGAAATACGCATTGCGTTCTGTGTATCAACAAACTTGATAAGTTCAAACAAGCGGTCAAGTCTGATTTTTTCTTTGGCAGAAATAAAGATGATGGGTGCATAAGACATAAACGAGAAATCCTTCATAAGCTGCTTTCTCATACTGTCCATCGTTTTGCCGTCTTTTTCAACGGCATCCCATTTGTTGACTGCGATAATACAGCCCTTACCCATTTCGTGAGCAATGCCCGCAACCTTTGAATCCTGCTCGGTGAAGCCTTCGGTAGCGTCAATCATAATAACGCAGACCTGAGCTCTTTCAACCGCCATTCTTGCTCTGATAACCGAATATTTTTCTATCTGGTCATAAACACGGCTCTTGCGACGAAGACCCGCCGTATCAATAAACACAAATTTTCCGTGTTTGTTTTCAACAATTGAATCCGTTGCATCACGTGTTGTACCCGCAATATCGGAAACAATCATTCTGTCCTCACCGAGAACTGCGTTTACAAGCGACGATTTGCCCGCATTGGGTTTGCCGATAACCGCAACCTTTATTGCCTCGGGTTCAAATTCGTCAACTTTCTCATCGGGAAGATACTTGAGAACTTCGTCAAGAAGGTCGCCCGT
>JAXJVE010000377.1:0-2870 GCA_036308705.1 Acutalibacteraceae bacterium | reverse complement strand
GTTGAAACCAACCTGAAGCTTAACGCCTGCTTTTGCAACTGCATCAATAACAGCATTAACCTTCTCGGGAGTAAGATCAACAGGTTTTTCGCAGAAGATATGTTTGCCTGCCTGAGCTGCTTCGATAGCGATATCTGCATGAGTATCTGTTGATGAGCAAACAAGAACTGCTTCAACTTCAGGATCTGCGAGCATCTCCTTATAATCATTATAAATCTTAGGAATGTTGAGTTCGGCAGCAACTTTTTCTGCATTAGCCATAAATACATCTGTGATACCGACAACAGTAGCTGTGGGTACATTGTATGTAATTGACTTTGCATGAAGTGAGCCGATTCTTCCGGCACCGATAATGCCTATTTTAAGCTGCTTCATTTTTATGGTCCTTTCTGTAAAAAACTTGGGTTTTTACCCCCATAAACATTTTAATTCTATCACAGATATTTTATAAATTCAATAATCTTTTTATTTATTTTGAAAACTTTTGTTTTGTAGCCATTCCGCCTCTTATGTGCCTTTCAGCTTTATTTATATCAAGAACTTTTCTTACTTCAACATAAAGCGGAGGATTTAATCTTTTAAGCCTTTGTGAAACGTCCATATGTACCGTACTTTTTGAGATTCCGAACCTTTTTGCAGTATCTCTTACAGTTGATTTGTGCTTTATAATATATTCAGCAAGCTCAATTGCTCTCTGTTCAACAATACCTTTCAAAATAATTCCTCCCGAATACTTATCAATAAATGTTATGAAATATACGGATGAATTATTCAAAATGTTTGACATAATCGAATCAATAAAATATAATAAACAGGTAACAAAGCATAACAAGGAGATTATTATGGCTTTTATCAGTGTTTTTGAAGTTATCGGCCCCAATATGGTAGGCCCTTCGAGTTCTCACACCGCAGGTGCGGCATCAATCGCACGCCTTGCCTGGAGAATGTTACACAACAAAGTAAAAAGCGTTCATTTTACGCTTTACGGTTCATTTGCAAGAACATATCAGGGTCACGGTACCGACAGAGCATTGCTCGGCGGTATGATGGGCTTTAAAACCGATGATGTCCGTATCCGTGATTCATTTGAAATTGCAAAAAATGAAGGCATAGACTTTTCTTTTACTGCAAATACAATTGAAACCGATGTTCACCCCAATACCGTTGATATGGATATTGAAGATACAGAAGGAAATAAGCTTACGGTCAGAGGCGAATCAATCGGCGGAGGCAAAGTAAGGCTTACACGTATCAATGGTGTGAAGGTACTGTTTACCGGTGAATATCATTCGCTCATTGTTGTTCACAAAGACCATCCGGGTGTTATTGCAAATGTAACCACGGTTCTCAGCAAATGCAAGGTTAATATCGCTTATCTTCGTGTTTACCGTGAAAACAAAGGCGGTATTGCATATATGATTATTGAATCGGATGAAGAAATAACACCGAATACCGTTGAAGAAATTGAAAAGAACCCGTTTGTAAAAGATACAATGCTTATAAGGAGATAATTATGGATTTCAATACTGCTGAAGAATTGCTTGAAATATGCAAAAAAGAAGATAAACCTATCTCCGAAATAATGCGTTTGCGTGAGATAATTTATGGCGAGGTTAACGCTGATGAAGTAGATTCAAGAATTAAAAAATCGCTTGAAATAATGCGTAATTCAGCTCATAAGCCGCTTAATAGTATTGTTCGTTCAATCGGCGGAATGATAGGCGGCGAAGCATCAAAGCTTGAAACAAGGCGTGTTGAGGGCAAATCAATCTGCGGAAATGTGCTTACCAAAGCGCTTATATATTCTCAGGCTGTACTTGAAGTAAACGCTTCAATGGGCGTTATTGTTGCCGCACCTACTGCAGGCTCTGCAGGTGTTCTTCCCGCCGTTTTGTTTGCACTTCAGGAAGAGTTCAACCTTGATGATGAAACACTTCTTAAAGGGCTTTTTACTGCAGGTGCGGTAGGATGTCTGCTTATGAAAAACGCATCTGTTTCAGGTGCTGAGGCGGGCTGTCAGGCTGAAATTGGCTCAGCTGCCGCTATGGCGTCGGCTGCCGCAGTTGAAATGATGGGCGGCACACCCGAGCAATGCCTTGATGCAGCATCAATAACAATCGGAAATATGCTCGGTCTTGTTTGTGACCCTATTGCGGGACTTGTTGAAATGCCTTGCCAGAGCAGAAACGCTTCGGGTGCATCAAATGCAATCACAAGTGCCGAAATGGTTCTTGCAGGCATTAAAGCGGCTGTTCCGTTCAGCGAAATGAGCGATGCTATGTACCGTGTCGGTAAAGGTCTGCCCGCTGAACTTCGTGAAACAGCTCTCGGCGGCTGTGCCGCAACGCCAACAGGCTGTGCACTCAAATGCAAAATATTCGGAGGTTGTAATTAATGCAGACAAACGTTCCGAAAATCGGCAGAGAAGTTTTATTTATAGATGCTAAAGACGGCAATCCCCGTAACGGTGAAGGAACTTTTCTGCGTCTTAAAGATAATTCAATTCTTTTTGTTTATACAAAGTTTAACGGTAATGATTGGCACGATGAATGTTCTGCAGATATAGTTGCTTTTACTTCCTATGATGAAGGTGAAACATGGATTGATGAGAGAATTTTGTTTGTTCACGACGAAAAAGCAAGGAATTATATGTGTGTTTCACTTATCAGAATGAACAACGGCGATGTTGGTCTGATTTATCTTCGCAAAGACAAAGAAACAATAAATGCCGTTCCATATATATCACGTTCATCAGATGAGGGTAAAACATTCTCTGCACCTGAAAGAATTCTTGATGGTTATGAAAACTATTATGAATTAACGATTAGTTTTACAACTAAAAACACCATCAACCCAAACAGAAATTATAT
>JAXJVE010000376.1:0-3372 GCA_036308705.1 Acutalibacteraceae bacterium | reverse complement strand
CTGTTGATGATGTGCCGTCTGCCGCTGTTACGGGAACAGCAAAAACGGTAAACAAAAGAGAAATTGCGAGAACGATTGATGTTATTTTTTTTGCCATAATATAACCTCCGTTAATTATTTATTAGTTATTATCCAGCTTCATATCGCCGAATTTTATCCACTTTAATTTTCTCATAGCCTCTGATACGGCAAGAGATATGAGTGCGGGAGCTATAAAATACATAACCAATATTTCAATCATAACAACCGCAGGCGAATTGCCCGCCTCTGTCATAACTGCATATGTTCTGAGAGGGCCGACAAGACCCGAAGTGCCCATACCTGCACCTATCATATCACATTTCATTTTAAGAACAACCGTTGATATGGGGCCGAGAATTGCACTTGCAACCGTTGGCGGAATCCATATCTGAGGATGTTTTACGATGTTGGGCATCTGAATCATTGATGTACCGATACCCTGAGCAACAAGACCGCCGAATTTATTTTCACGGTAGCTTGAAACGGCAAAGCCCACCATCTGTGCACAGCATCCGACAACCGCCGCACCGGCTTCTATGCCAGAAAGAGTAAGCATAACGCCTATTGCCGCCGAACTTATGGGAAGAGTAAGACATATACCCATAATAACCGAAACAACAATACCCATAACAAAAGGCTGACGCTCCATACCCCAGCTTATTGCCTCACCGATATACGAAGTAAGTTTTGAAGCGGGAGGGCCTATAAGGATACCTGCAAGACTGCCGGCTGCTATTGAAACTGCGGGAGTAAGAATTATATCAAGCTTGGTTTTTCCGCTGATAAGCGAACCGACCTGAACGGCACAGAAAGCCGCCACAAAAGCCGCAAGAGGGTCGCCCGGTTTACCCGCCGTAAGCGATATTTCAGACCCTGCAATAATGCCCGATGAAAAAGCACCGACCAGACCCGCAACCGCTGCGGAAACGCCGACAAGCGGAGATGCTTTGTATTTGAAAGCAACACCCGCACCGATACCTGCACCCGTAAGAGATTTTGCGATTGTTGTTACTGCAAGAATATATCCGTTATAGGAAGCGGGAATCAACACGGCAACCTGTTCAAAAATCGTACCGATAATAAGCGTGGCAAATAAGCCGAGTGCCATTCCCGAAAGTCCGTCAACGAAAATATAATTTAAAATTCCTTTAACTTTTTTCACTTTTTTTCGCCTAACTTTTTAATGATTTCTTTGAAAGCATCGGCGTAAATCCTACCGATAAACTCTGAACCGTTTGCGTTGGGATGAACGCCGTCTGCCGACCAATATGATGAATCTTTTTCAACACACGCCTGAGCAAAAAGCCCGTCAAGAGGGATATAATAATCCGCAAATTCTCTTGCAAGTTTGCGTTCAACATCAATCTTACCGTTAAGGTCAGCTCTGAAATATGCTTTATCTTCAACAGGAAGAAGGAACTGTTCAATCATAAGAATTTTTGCATTTGTTTTTTCTTTGATTTCTGTCAGCACCTTGCGGTAGTTTGCTTCAAAAACATCGTTGCCGAGCCATGCACGGTTGGATGCTCTGTGCCAGGTATCGTTAACACCGATATGAATTGAAACCAGATCAGGCTGAATATCAATAAAATCGCTCTGCAGACGGTTAACCAGATCTATTGTCTGATTACCGCTGATACCGAGATTAACAAACTCAAAATCAATATCGGGATTTTCTTCTTTTATAAATTTTGCCGCATACAAAGGATATCCGTTGCCGAGATTATGATAATCCGAACGGTCTCTGTCTGCATCGGTTATTGAATCGCCCTGAAAAAGGATTTTCATATTATCACCTCATCAAAAACTGTTTCTGACTTTTCTGAGCATATCTGCAATCTGAATATGCTGCGGACAGGCTTTTTCACACTTGCCGCATTTTTTACAAAGTGATGCATTTGACTCAATATCGGGGAATATCTCTTTAACCAATCTTCTGCCGCCTGTTGCGATATTATTGAATGCCGAGAAAACCTTGGGGATTTCAACTCCTTCGGGGCAAGGCATACAGTATTCACAGCCTGTGCAAGGAACAAGATTAAGCTCATCAAATGCTTTTTTGGCATCGGCAAGCATAGAAAGATTATCTTCCGAAAGCATACCGACAGCTGATTTATCGGCATAACCGATATTATCGGTTACCATCTGCATAGTACCCATACCGCTGAGAAGCATAGCCACTTCAGGTCTGTTCCAGAGGAAATCGAAAGCCCACTCTACGGGAGTTTTTTCATCTGACAAAACAGCACTTACAGCGGGAACGGGATTTGCAAGCTTACCGCCGAGAAGAGGCTCCATAACGATAACGCCGAGACCTTTTGCCGCGGCATATTCAAGCCCTTCGATGCCTGCCTGATAATCAACATCTATATAGTTGAGCTGAATCTGACAGAATTCAAAGCCGTCGTATGCATCAATAACTTTTTTGAACACCCACAAATCATCGTGGAACGAAAATCCGAGATGTTTTATCTTGCCCTGTTCTTTAAGCTTCTCAAGTTTGGGAAGAATATCAAATTTTACAACTCTGTTTTCCCACGAGTCATCGTTAACTGCGTGAAGAAGATAAAAATCAATATAATCAACGTCAAGTTTTTCAAGCTGTTCGTTAAAAATTCTTTCAACATCTTCCTCACATTTAACTTCGCCGAGAGGAAGCTTTGTTGCAAGATATGTAAGCTCGCGGTAGCCGTCTTTAAGAGCCTTACCGACAAGTCTTTCACTGTTGCCGCTATGGTAGAAGAATGCGGTGTCAAGATAGTTTACGCCATTATCGATTGCGTAACGAATCATCTCTATTGATTTTGCTTCATCAATTTTGCCGTCCTGACCGTCAACGGTAGGAAATCTCATACAGCCGAAACCGAGCGTTGAAACCTCAACACCGGTTCCCCCCATTTCTCTGTAACGCATTTATTTTCTCCTTGCTAAGATTATTATTGGAATATAATCGCAAATATTATATCACAGTAATCTGTTAAAAACAAGATATTTTAAACAAGTATAATAAAAAACTTACCGCAAAAAATATTACCGAGGTGTTATTAATGAATGATTTTAACAATATGCCGCAAGGCCTCGGAAATGCTCTTGCAAAAAATGAAAAAGCAATGCAGACATTTTCAAAACTTAACGAAAACGAAAAGAAAAGATTGATTGAACTTTCACGCTCGGTACGTTCAAAGCAGGAGATGAACAGGCTTGTGAACAAACTTGAGGGCGGCAAAAATCAGTTGTTTTAAAAAAATCGGGCGACTCAAGGTCGCCCGTGTTCATTATTCTGTGTAGGTTTTAAGAGTATATCTGCCGTTTCTCAATGCTTCTGCAACCTGTTTTGAATCGGTATAATAT
>JAXJVE010000375.1:0-2441 GCA_036308705.1 Acutalibacteraceae bacterium | reverse complement strand
TATTATATATAGATAAAAAACTGAAGATGAAGATATATCATCTTTTCAAAGCTGATAAGCAGATGTTTGCGGATTATATCAAAACAGGTTTTCCATTGATGATGAGCAGCATATCGTGGGGAATTGCAATGAGTATTCAGGGTGCAATTATCGGCAGACTTGTTGAAAGTGCGATTGCCGCAAACAGCATTGCAACCACTCTTTTTCAGGTTGCAACGGTTGTTGCGTATGCATCAAGCAATGTTGCCTGCGTACTTATCGGCAAAACAATAGGTGAAAATCAACCGCTGAATATCATTAAAAGCCGCAGTAAGAATCTTCAGCTGATATTCCTTGCAATAGGAATTGTTTCAAGTGCCGTTCTTCTTATTTCAAAAAACCTTATAATCGGTTTTTACGATGCGACTCCGCAGACTGTTGAAATAACAAATCAGTTTATATGGGTGCTCAGCGTCACGATTATAGGCACCGCTTATGAAGCACCTGCACTTTGCGGAATTGTTTCAGGCGGCGGCGATACCTCTTTTGTGCTCAAAAACGATATTATATTTATGTGGCTGATAGTATTGCCTCTGAGTTTTCTGAGTGCGTTTGTATTTAAATTCCCTGTTGTTGTTACTTTTGCCTGCCTTAAGGCTGATCAGGTGCTGAAATGTGCCGTTGCACTTGTAAAGGTTAACAAATTCAACTGGATAAAAAAAGCTACAAGATAAAAAACAAGGACTGTTCGCTGTGAACAGTCCTTATATTTTTATGAAATGCTTCTTGCTTTGGGTTTTGTTACCTTCGGAGGCACCGCAAGTTTTGCACGTTTGCTGTTGGGGTTACGCTCAATCATAGGCTCTGCACCGTCATTTACGCTTGCAGATGTTATGCATACACGCTCAACCGTTGCATCTGAAGGAACATCATACATAACAGGCATAAGCACGCCTTCGATAATTGAACGCAGACCTCTTGCACCTGTTTTCTTTTCAAGTGCTTTATCTGCAATTGCTTCAAGTGCGGTATCGTCAAATTCAAGTTCAACACCGTCAAGCTTGAAAAGTTCTTTATACTGCTTTACAACTGCGTTTTTGGGTGTTGTAAGAATCTTGACAAGAGCATCTCTGTCAAGCTCTTCAAGAGTTGTAACAACGGGAAGTCGACCTACAAGCTCGGGAATAATGCCAAACTTAACAAGATCCTGCTGAATAACCTTACCCATTATATTTTCTTTTGCGGTTTCAGCCTTACTCTTTATCTGTGCACCGAAACCGAGAGTTGAACCCTCTGAGCGTTTTTCGATTATCTTTTCAATACCGTCAAACGCACCACCGCAAATAAAAAGAATATTTGAAGTATCAATCTGAATGAATTCCTGCTGAGGATGTTTTCTGCCACCCTGAGGAGGCACATTCGCAACAGTACCTTCAATTATTTTAAGCAACGCCTGCTGAACACCTTCGCCGCTTACATCCCTTGTGATTGAGGGATTTTCACTCTTGCGGGCAATTTTATCAATTTCATCAACATAGATGATGCCTCTTTCGGCACGCTCCACATCAAAATCAGCTGCCTGAATGATTCTGAGAAGAATATTCTCAACATCTTCGCCGACATATCCCGCCTCGGTAAGCGTTGTTGCGTCAGCTATTGCAAACGGAACATCAAGAATTCTTGCAAGAGTCTGGGCAAGCATTGTTTTACCAACACCGGTAGGGCCGAGAAGCAGAATATTGCTCTTCTGAATTTCAACATCGGTAGCACCTTTGCTGCCGATACGTTTATAGTGGTTATAAACCGCAACACTCAAAGCAATTTTTGCCTTCTCCTGACCGATTACATATTCATCAAGCATAGCCTTGATTTCGTGAGGCTTGGGGAGTGAATCTGTATCAAGGTCGCTGTGAGCACGGTGGCTCGGCTCTGATTCGATTATTGAACAGCAAAGCTCAACGCACTCATTACATATATATACATTAGGGCCGGCAATAAGCTTATCTACCTGGTTCTGCGTTTTGTGGCAGAACGAACAGGAAACCCTCTTTTCGTCATCTCTGGGCATCGTTTGCCTCCTGTTTATCTTTTATCAATTACCTTATCAACGAGGCCGTATTCCATAGCTTCCTGAGCTGTGAGGTAATTATCTCTTTCTGTATCCCTTGCAATTTCTTCAATTGATCTGCCGGTGTTTTCGGCAAGGATTCTGTTGAGCTTTTCTCTGGTTTTGAGAATGTGGTCTGCAACAATCTTGATTTCTGTTGCCTGACCTCTTGCACCGCCGAGAGGCTGATGAATCATAATTTCACTGTTGGGAAGAGCAAATCTCTTGCCCTTTGCACCTGATGAGAGCAAAAATGCACCCATTGAAGCTGCTATACCCTTTTCGTCATCTCTGGGCATCGTTTGCCTCCTGTTTATCTTTTATCAATTACCTTATCAACGAGGCCGTATTCCAT
>JAXJVE010000374.1:0-2674 GCA_036308705.1 Acutalibacteraceae bacterium | reverse complement strand
TGAAGCAAAAGAAAACGTTAATGTTGAACACGAGAGCAAAACCCTTGCAACAATCACCTTCCAGAATTACTTCAGACTTTATAAAAAGCTTTCGGGTATGACCGGTACGGCTATGACCGAAGAAACCGAATTCAATCAGATTTATAACCTTGACGTTATTGAAATCCCCACCAACAAGCCGATGATAAGACAGGATATGTCCGACCTTGTTTTCAAAACAGAGAAGGCAAAGTATCTTGCAGTTATTCAGAGCATTGAAGAGTGTCACGAAAAGGGTCAGCCCGTGCTTGTAGGTACCGTTTCAATTGAAAAATCAGAACTTCTCAGTGCACTTCTTAAGAGAAAGGGCATCAAGCACGAAGTTCTTAACGCAAAGCATCACGAGAAGGAAGCTGAAATCGTTGCTCAGGCGGGTAAGCCCTATGCCGTAACAATCGCAACCAATATGGCGGGCCGAGGCACCGACATCAAGCTTGGCGGTAACTCCGAATATCTCGCAAAATCGGAGCTTCGCAAGAAGGGATATTCCGAAGAGCTTATTGCAGAGGCAACAGGTTTTGCAGAAACAGATAACGAAGAAATTCTCAACGCAAGAGCCGAATATGCGGCACTTGAAAAGAAATATGATGAGCAGATTGCACCCGAAGCTGCCAAGGTGCGTGAAGCGGGCGGTCTTTGCATCATCGGTACCGAGCGTCACGAATCAAGACGTATCGACAATCAGCTCAGAGGCCGTGCGGGCCGTCAGGGCGACCCCGGTGCGAGCCGTTTCTTCCTCTCGCTTGAAGACGACCTTATGCGTCTTTTCGGCGGTGAAAGACTTTCGGGCGTTATGAATACACTCAAAACTCCCGAAGATATGCCCATCGAAGCAAAGATGGTAACAAACTCAATTGAAAACGCTCAGAAGAAGATTGAAGGCAGAAACTTTGCAATCAGAAAGAGCGTTCTTCAGTATGACGACGTTATGAACCGTCAGAGAGAGCTCATTTATACTCAGCGTAATCAGGTGCTTGACGGCGAAGAACTCAAGCCCGTTATAACAAAGATGGTCAATGACTGCATCAACGATGCCGTTGATTTCTTCTGTGCAGACAGCCTTCCGAAGAGCGACTGGAATATTGAAGGCCTTAAGAATAAATTCAAAGGCTGGCTCACTTCAGACGATGATTTCACAGACGGCTTCAACAAAGAAGATGCAAGAGCTCTTCTTCTTGAAAGAGCCGAGAAAAGATACTCCGAGCGTGAAGAACTTTTCGGCGAAGGCGAAAACGGCGAACCCGTTATGCGTGAACTTGAAAAGATGGTTCTTCTCCGCAATGTTGACAGACAGTGGATGGATCATATCGACGCTATGGATCAGCTTCGCAGAGGTATCGGTCTGAGAGCATACGGTCAGACAGACCCCGTTATCGCTTACAGAAACATCGGCTCCGAGATGTTTGACGGTATGATTGAAGCTATCCGTGAAGATACCGTAAGACAGATTCTCACCGTTATGATCAAGAGCCAGGAAGAAACAAAGCGTGAGCAGACCGCAAAAATAACCGCAACCAGCGGTTCAAGTGACGGAACTGATAAAAAACAGCCCGTTCGCAAAAAAGAAAAGGTCGGCCCCAACGATCCTTGTCCCTGCGGCAGCGGAAAGAAATATAAGAACTGCTGCGGCGATGTAAGAAAACAGCAGCAGAAATAACAAATCAGCCCGAAGGTTCAGACCTTCGGGCATTTTTTATGATAAAAAATCAGGCTTGTGCATACACACAAGCCTGAACTTATTTTTATTTTGCTGCTGTTGTTTCTTCAACAGGTCTTTCGATGTTGTATGTAACTGTGCTGTTGTAGTTGAAGTTTACGGGAACTGTACCTACTTCAGCGAGTGTACCCTGACCTGTAACATTTGTTGAAACGTCAACGCTCTTCTTATATTCGATTGTGTGGATTTCATCTTTTTCAAGGTTTACTCTGATGATAATCTGGCAATCCTTATACTTAAGAACGGGCTTCTCAGCTGTAAGATAAGCATTTGCACTCTCGAATTCCTTCATAATATCATCAACGTTTTTGTCAATTGATTTGAGAGTAAGAGCATCAAGCTTCTTCTTTTCTGCGGTAGCCTTAACTTTTTCTGCAGCAGCTTTTTCTGCTTCTGCAGCAGCCTTATCAGCCTTTGCCTTTTCAAGAGCAGCTGTATCGTTCTTCTTCTCAGCCTTAGCTATTGCCTTATCTGCAGCTTCAATCTTCTTGTTTGCTTCGTCAACCTTACCGTTTGCTGCACCGATTTCTTCTTCAATTGCAAGAATCTCTGCATTCTTTACGGTTTCAATGTTGTATGCCTTTTCAACAAGGCTCTGTTCGATTTCGTCTGAGAATTCGTGACCCTTAAGAGTAAGGATGATTTCTCTCTGACCTTCGTTATCAACACAGGTTGCACTCTTTACATCTTCACGGGTAAGTGCAAAAATATAATCCTTGCCTGCACAGGGAATATAGTCTGCAACCTTAACATTTTCTGAGGTTTCAAAGCCGTCAGTATGGAGCATATAGTTGTCAAGTGTTTTGATTGATGTTGCGATATATTCGTTTTCGCACATGGGAACGCCTTCGTACTTCTTGAAGAAGTATGTGCCGTCAAGTCTTCTTGTGATTGTGAAGCCTTCTTGTGACATAATAT
>JAXJVE010000373.1:0-3312 GCA_036308705.1 Acutalibacteraceae bacterium | reverse complement strand
CTCTTATCCATACCGACCATGGTATTATATCCGTCGGGCAGTTTCATAATGAATTCGTGGGCATTTGCCGCCTTTGCCGCCGCAATTATCTCACCCGCTTCAGCGGAAGGTCTTGCATAAGCGATGTTATCATAAACCGTACCCGCAAAAAGGAAGGTTTCCTGAAATACAACGCCGATTTTCTCACGGTAATCACCCTGAGTCATCTTCTTTATATCTCTGCCGCCAACGGTTATGCTTCCCTCGTCGGCATCATAAAGACGCATAATAAGGTTGATAAGCGTTGATTTACCTGCACCCGAGTGACCTACAAGGCCAATCATCTCGCCCTGTTTAACGGTGAGGTTTATATCCTTGAGCACAGGTTCGTATGCCTTGTATCCGAAACGAACATTGTCAAACACAATATCGCCGCAAAGATTTGCTTCAACAGGATTATCGTAATCTTCAATCTCGGGTTTTTCATCAAGAATTTCATATATTTTGATAAGGCTCGTTGCAACCTCACCAAGACGCCTCGGAAGAGTTGATATCCAGCGAAGCGGCTGATATATGAACGCAAGGAAGAGCGTAAATTCAAGCATTTCGCCGAGAGTTATCGTGCCTTCAAGCACCATTCTTCCGCCGAAATAGAGCACAAAGAATTCGCCGATTCCCATAAAGAACGAAAGGAACGGGAACACCCTTGCCCAGAGCTGTTCGTTGCTTTTTGAAATATTTGCAAGACGGCGGCAGATTGAATCAAACTTTTTGATTTCTCTCTCTTCGCTGCCGAATGTTTTTACAACTCTTATACCTCTTACGATATCGTGAAGCACCGAGTTTGAACGGGAATCACATCTCCACTGTTTTTCGTAGCGAAGATGAATAAACTTCCAGAAGCTTCTGATTGCAAATATAACCGCAGGCACGGGCACAAACACAAGGAAGGTAAGAAGAGGGCTTATGCTTATAAGAATTATCAGTATGGCGGTAAACATAATAAGCTGTTCAACCGCATACATTCCCTGCTCGGTAACAAAGCGTTTGACTGTTTCGGTATCCCTTGTAACACGCTTCATAAGGTCGCCTGCCGTCTTTTTGGACATTGACGAAACCGAGAGCCTCTGCACCTTGTCATACATCATTACCCTGAGTTCGTTTGACATTTTGCAGCTGATAACATTGGTTCTTCTCTGGCTGAAAATTCTGAAAACATAGCCGAGAATCTGTGTTGCACCTATAAGCGAAACAACGGTTATAACGCCCTTTACCGCCTCGTCACCCGTAACCGACGGATTATTGAAATAGTTGTCAAGAAGCCACGCATTGAGTACGGGTAAAAGTGCTGTTGAAGCGGTTGCAAGAGTCAGCAGAAGCCCCGCAACAATGAGCGACGGAATGTAACTTTTAAGCATACCGACGGTACGCTTGAAAAGATAACTCTTTTCAACACAGAAAAGACAAACATCCATTCCTTTTATAAAATGCCTGCCGCATTTTGGGCAAACTCTGAAACCTTCGCGTGAAATTTCGTTTTCTTCGCCCGTTCTGATATAGTGGTTTACCACCTTGCAGAATTCACCGATTTCGTTGACACACGACATTGAGAAACGGCAGACGGGTATACTTTCAGCCATCACCGAATTCTCTTTTTCGGTTATCATTTCAAGCGTTCCGCAGCCTACATAGCTTCGCTGCATAAGTTCTTCAACGCCGTCAAGATTACGGCTGAAAACTGTTTCACCGTTTATAACGGCAGTAATAACGCCGTTTTCAAATATCAGCTCTCCCCTGCACAGTTCACTTTTATGTGTCAGGTCAAAAGCCGCTTTGGTTTGCATATACATCACCTCTTTCAGAAAGAGATTTTAGTTAATAAAGATACGGTTCAAGTCTGCGGCGGCTCTTTGGCGGAATCGCCTCAAAATCAAGAATACGGAAGCGGTTGCCGTCAATATCAATAAGGTCTATTGCCGTGCCGTGCTGACGGATACTTTTTGAAATATCCCTCACCGCAAACGATTTTTTGAAGTCGCCTATCATAACATCAAAATAGAAATGTCCCATTTTTTCTTTGATTGATTCGATTTTTGTGATAACGGGGCAGTAATATCTCTGGCTGAGTTCATCATTCATAAGAGCCTGCTGCTCCTGAGAGAAATCGGCAATATGTTCAACTATGCCGAGCTCGTTTTTTTCTATATCCGAAATGCAGATATAATCCGACGGAAAATTAAGGGGCAGCGAACGGGTCAGAATAACTCTTTTATACTCTTTGCCGTTGATTGTTGCCGCAAGAAAACCATTTTCGTTCTTTGAAAAAACGCAGGTTTCGGGGCTTACATATTCCGTTCTGAGCGTTTCGGGAGAAATTGTGTTTGCATTATTTATGTTCATTTTCATCCTCCTCGGGCATATCACCCGTACCGACACCTATGCCGATTGTTTTAAGTGCCTCGGACTGAATTTTATATTGCTTATAGAATTCGCCTTTTTGCTTGATGAGGTCGCCGAATGTTCCGTATTCAACAATTTTGCCTTCGCTGATAACGGCAAGATAATCCGCATCACGAAGAGTTGAAAGGCGGTGGGCAATTGCAATTGTTGTTCTGCCCGATTTGAGTTTTGTGAGCGAGTTCTGAATATTACGCTCGGTTTCGGTATCCATTGCAGCGGTTGCTTCGTCAAGAATAAGAATTCTGGGGTTCTGAATAATCGTTCTTGCGATTGAAATTCTTTGCCTTTCGCCGCCCGAAAGCCTCTGACCGCCCGCACCGACTCTTGTTTCATAAGCATCGGGCAGTTTCATAATAAAATCGTGTGCGGAAGCCGCTTTTGCCGCCGCTATGACTTCATCCATTGTTGCATCGGGTTTTGCGTATCTGATATTATCTGCAATCGAGCCGATAAAAAGATAAATATCCTGAGAAACAAGACCGATGTTGCGGCGAAGTTCGGTAAGTTTTAAATCACGCACATCAATGCCGTCGATTTTAACACAGCCTTCTTTTGCATCATAAAGCCTTGCGATAAGGTTTGCGATAGTTGTTTTGCCCGCACCCGTTTTGCCTACTATACCGAGCATATCGCCCGCTTTGACTTCAAGGCTGAGCTTTTTGATGATAGGTCTTGCGGGTTCATATTCAAATTCAAGCTCGTTAATCTCTATATCGCCTCTGAGATTTTCAAAGCTGACTGCGTCCTCTTTTTCTGTAATTTCAGGCTTTGCATCGCATATTTCAAAAACACGCTGAGCCGAATCGGCACATCTTGCCCACCAGTTTGAAACCCAGGAGAGGAAGCTGAAGGGGCCTCTGAGCATTTCAAGAT
>JAXJVE010000372.1:0-10119 GCA_036308705.1 Acutalibacteraceae bacterium | reverse complement strand
GCATCATTATAAACATATTTAACATCATACCCTTGAGATACAAGGTTTTCGGATTCTTTTTTTGCAAGTTCAGGATTTCTTGCGGCCATATAAACAGTTGCCCCTTCTTTGGCACAAGCTTTTACACACGCAAGACCTATACCTCTTGTTGATGCGGTAATTAACACAATTTTATTTTTCAATTTCATATTTTTTCACCCTTCCATCAATATAAATTTTCGGCAGAAACAGAACAATTATTATTCCGATTAAAACACAAACAATTTCGACTGAAGCAAGTAATTTTGCAGAGTTCGTTGCAGCATTTACAACATTTACTCCGCTGTTTATAAGATCAGCCGCTCTGTTAGTGAACATCGGCACAAACACCGCAACGCCGAACGGTGCGGCAAGGTCACGGAAAAGCCCGTAAGTTCCCGTTCCGGAACCCGAATCTTTGGCTGATATGCCTGAAAGCACAACTTTCAGAAATATTGTACCATTACCGCCAAGCCCGAGACCGAGTATTCCAAGTGAGGCCGCAAGTAAAAATACCGAGGTGTTTTCTGAAAAGAAAAACATAAAAGCACAACCGATTCCAGTAAGAGCCAAAGAACCTGCAAGAACTTTTTTAGGTTCAAATTTATCTGCCAATGGTCCGATTAAAACAGCTCCCAAAGACATTCCCACATACATAACCGAAATCGCATACCCTGATACAACTGAATTTAAAGGCTGAGTGTAATTTACAAAAACAATAGTATTAGTCATATTTGCCTGCATAAGTCCCTGAGTAAGAAACAGGGCAATAACAGAAAGTATAAATGCTTTTCTTTTAATAAAACTCCATTGTAATATAGGATTTATTGCTCTTTTTTCCGAAATAATCAAACCGATACACGATACTGCCGATAAAGCAAGAACTGTCAGAAACTGTTTTGAACGCCAGCCGAAATTCTGCCCGAACGAAGGTATACAAAGCAAAAGGCTGAAAAATATCAAAATAAAAACAGCACCGACAGTATCAAAATTTTCTATTTTTTTTCGTACATAAGAACTTTTTTCACTTTTTAAAATACAAAGAAAAAATATAACAACAGAAATTGCAACGCATACCCATATCATCTCACGCCAACCGTAATATTCGATTATCAACCCACCAAGTGTCGGCCCGAAAATCACAGAAATTCCCGATATAAACATATAAATTGAAAATCCTTTTGCAATTTTATCAGGCGGAAATTCGGTAACTATATAAGACATAACAACAGGTGCAATTGCTGCTGTGCCAATACCGACAATAAAACGTGCAACAAGCATAAAAGAAAGTGAAGGTGCAATTGCGGTCAGTATATTACCGATTATAAAAACACCGATTCCTGTTAATAATGTTATTCTTCGTCCTATAATATCACCCAGCTTGCCCAAAACAGGTGCAAAAGCCGCAGTTGACATTGCCATTGCAAGTGCAGTCCATGTTGTATTGTTATAAGGTAAATTTAAATCTTCTACAAAAGCGGGGCTGAACACAGTAACAAATCCGCCTACAATACCTACAAGAAACGCTGCAAGTGCATACGGAATAAAACCTTTAATATACGGTTTTTTAAAAATGTTTTCCATATTGTTCACATCCAATCTTTTGTAGTATTACCGCATTGTTTTGAATTAATCAAAGTCTTTCGGAAATACTTTTAATGAAAGGAGGAACAGATTTGAATATCAGATTTTTTATATGTAATCATTGCGGAAATATTATTGCACTTATCAAAGATTGCGGAGTTCCTGTTTATTGCTGCGGTCAGAATATGAACGAAATAAATTATGAATCAGGCAACGGAGCTCAAGAAAAGCACATTCCCGTGTACAAAATAAGCGGCAATTCCGTAACAGTTTTTGTAGGCGAAACAGAACACCCCATGACACCCGAGCATTATATTGAATGGGTTTGTATTGAAAGTGATCAGGGTATGCAGTTAAAAAAATTAAAACAGAACTCATCTCCCGAGATTTCATTTTCAATATCAGAAGGGGAGAAAATCAAAGCCGTATATGCCTTATGTAATCAACACAGCCTTTGGAAGGCGTAAAAAGGAGAATGTTTATGTCAATTATCAATAAAGAAATTTCAGATTTTAAAACAAACGCATTTCATAATGATGAATTTAAAACAGTTTCAAAAGAAGAAATCTTCGGCAAGTGGAGTGTTTTCTTTTTCTATCCCGCAGATTTCACTTTTATTTGTCCTACCGAACTTGAAGACCTTGCAAACAAATATGAAGAATTCAGAAAAATCGGGTGTGAAATCTACTCTGTTTCAACCGATACACATTTCGTACACAAAGCGTGGCACGATACTTCAGAGCGAATTAAAAAAATTAATTTTCCAATGCTTGCAGATCCGACACATTCAATTTCAAAAGATTTTGAAGTTCTTATTGAATCCGACGGTCTGGCAGAGCGAGGAACATTTATCATTAATCCCGAAGGCAAGATTGTTGGCTATGAAATAACTGCAGGTAATGTAGGCAGAAATGCAGAAGAACTTCTTCGTAAGGTTCAGGCTTGTCAGTTTGTTCACGCACACGGCGATCAGGTTTGTCCCGCTAATTGGCAGCCCGGTGACGAAACTCTTAAGCCCAGCCTTGATCTTGTGGGTCAGTTATAATGAAAAATATAAAAACAGAAGATTTATATGATGTAATTATAATCGGCGGCGGGCCTGCGGGGCTTACTGCAGCACTTTACCTTGCCCGTGCAAAATACAGAGTTCTGATTCTGGAAAAAGAACAGTTCGGCGGTCAGATTACCATTACAAATGAAGTTGTAAACTATCCGGGTATAGAAAAGATAAGCGGCAAAAAGCTTACAGAAACCATGCGTCAACAGTCTGTATCGTTCGGTGCTGAATGTATGCTTGCAGAAGCTCAAAGAATCGAAATAAAAGATGATATTAAAACGGTTTATACAAACCGCGGTGAATATAACTGCCTTGGTATTCTGATTGCAACAGGTGCACATCCCAAAACAATCGGTTTCAAAGGCGAAGAAGAGCACAAAGGTCAGGGTGTTGCATATTGTGCAACCTGTGACGGTGAGTTTTTTACAGATAAAGAAATATTCGTTGTTGGCGGGGGATTCGCAGCTGCGGAAGAGAGTGTATTTTTAACAAAGTTTGCAAAGCAGGTAAAAATTCTTATTCGCGGTGATGATTTTACCTGTGCCGCTTCTGTAGCGGATAAAGCAAAAAATCATAAGAAAATATCAGTTATAGCCAATACTGTTGTTGAAGAAGTATCAGGTGAAAACGGGTTGAATTATATCCGATACAAAAATACACAAACAGGAAAAACAACTGAATACCGTGCAGAAAACGGCGATTTTTTCGGTGTTTTTGTTTTTGCGGGCTATACGCCGGATACAGAACTTGTAAGGGATATACTTGAACTGAATGAACACGGGTATATTATTACCGACTCGGAGCAGAAAACGAGCGTTGATGGAATTTATGCTGCGGGTGATGTATGCATTAAACCGCTCAGACAAATCGTAACCGCTACAGGCGACGGTGCACTTGCCGCAACAGAACTCGAAAAATATATTGCAGCCATACAGCAAAAAACAGGTCTGATTGCAAAACAGCCAACAATAAATCAACAGAATAATACAGATAATATATTGTCAGAATCTTCAGATGAAACTTTTACTCCCGATATGAAAAATCAGTTGAAAAATGTATTTGATAAAATGCAACACAATCTTTTATTGAAACTGTATCTGGATAACCGACCTGTATCATCTGAACTTGAAGATTTCATAAAAAATCTTACGGCACTTACCGATAAAATAAAATTAAAGGTAGAAAATAATATAAATAATGATGCACCTTGTATCAGAATTTTTCGCGAAGACAAAACAGACACGGGTATTGCATTTCACGGTATACCGTCAGGTCACGAATTCACTTCTTTCATTCTCGGCTTGTATAACGCATCGGGTGAAGGGCAGAAAATTGATGAAGAAGTTTATAAAGAAATCAAAGCAATAAATTATCCGACAGATATGAAGATACTCGTATCGCTGTCTTGTACAATGTGCCCTGATTTGGTAATCGCTTGTCAACGTATTGCAACGCTGAATAAAAATATCCGTGCAGAAGTATATGATATACACCATTTTGACGATTTAAAGAAAAAATACAATGTAATGAGTGTTCCGTGCCTTATAATCAACGACGAAAACGTGTCATTCGGAAAGAAAAACATCAATCAAGTTTTAGAGCTTATTAAATCCACCTAAATAATTAATAAACTCCGAGGTTTTGTCCTCGGAGTTTTAAATTTAAATAAAAAAATACTCAGTGTGTTATGGTGGAGACGGAGAGGATCGAACTCTTGACCTCTTGAATGCCATTCAAGCGCTCTCCCAGCTGAGCTACGCCCCCAAATAAATAAACACACTGAGTAATTTTTCTTGAATCAGTTTATCACATAATTATAAAAAAATCAAGTATAAATATTTGAGTAGATTTTATTTATTATTTTATATAATTTTTCATAAAAAAGTTGACAATAATTATTGAAATGTATATAATATAAAAATATAATTTTTGGGGGATAATATAATTATGCTTTTAAACTCAGTTTTTCCCGAAGTGTTAAGTATCAATTTTTCCTCATTCGGGAATATATTCAACGAATTAATAACAGATTTCACACAAAACGGTGATTATATTGTCAGAATGCTTATTGCCTGCATTTGCGGTATTTTTATCGGTTTTGAAAGAAGCCGCCGCCAAAAAGACGCAGGTATAAGAACTCATATGATTGTTGCACTCGGTGCGGCTCTTGCAATGATTGTTTCAAAATACGGTTTCTTTGACTTGCTTCATTTTGAAGGATTAAGAGCCGATGCTTCAAGAATTGCATCAAACGTTATAACAGGCGTCGGTTTCCTTGGTGCGGGTGTTATTTTTGTAAGAGATGTATCAATCAAAGGTCTTACAACTGCCGCAGGTATATGGACAACCGCAAGCGTAGGTCTTGCAATCGGTGCGGGTATGTATACCGTAGGTATAGGTGCAACGGTTGTTATGATTATTTTTCAGCTTGGTTTCCACAGGTTTTTCCGCAGACTTGAAAATACCATTAATGAATTCACTGTTGTAATACGCGATGACCCTAATGCGGTTAAGAATTTCAGACAAACACTTGAAGAAAACAAAGTTTTGATTGAAAAATGCAAAATGACAAGAAGCACCGATTCAACCGTAACACTTGATATTACAATTAAAAAAGCTCGTACAACTTCTATGAATGATATTCTTCTTATAGCTGAAAAAGACGATGATGTTTTATCGGTAGAAATATAAAAATCCCCTCATTGAGGGGATTTTTTATTTTATAAAACCAACCAAAAGAGCTGCCCCGCAAGCGGATAAAGCAACAACTGTGAGAGGTAATCTGAAATATGCCAGAACAATTGCTACAACCGTACCGACTACAGCGGTAATCTTATCTGAGGTTGAATAAAATATAGCGGGGAATGTCATCGCACTGAGCACCGCATAGGGGATATAGTATAATACACTCTGAATAAATCTGTTCTTGATTTTTTTACGAAAAAGAGTAAACGGTATCATTCTTATAAGATAAGTGACACCTGCCATAACCGCAATGTAGAGAATCATTGACATTATGTATCATCCTCCTTTTCTGCAATTTCAATCGGAAACAGAAGTGCACCGATAACAGCAGCAAGAACCGAACTGATTATTATTGCAAAACCTGACGATAAATCGGGGAGTGCAAATTTGCAAACTATACTGAAAACTGCAGCAAGACATATTACAACAAAATCCTTGCGGTTTGCTCTTGCGGCGGGAACAATAATTGCAATAAACATTCCGTAAAGAAGAATACCCATTGCCGATGTAATTGTTGCAGGTAAACCAAGTCCTGCAATTGCACCGAATGCCGTTCCGCCAGTCCAACCTAACGACGCAATCAGAATCATACCGTACATAAATGACGGAACAAGATTTTCTTTCTGCGATGAAGCAACAGCAAATATTTCGTCTGTTATACCAAACGATGCAATAATACGGTGAGGCGTTGTAAATTTATCGGATAATTTTTGAGAAAGAGAAAGCCCCATAAGTGAATATCTCAGATTTATAACCAATTGAGTCAATGCCATTTCAATCAGCGTACCGCCCGCAGCGATTATTGTAACACCTGCAGCCTGACCTGCAGATGTCAGGTTGGTAACAGATATTATAATAGCTTCAACCGCCAGAAGACCAGATTGAACAGCCATAATTCCGAAGCCGAACGAAACAGAAAAATAACCGAGAGCAATCGGCAATCCCTGTGATAATCCTTTAGCAAACGGTGATTTCACTCTTTAAACATCCTTTCATAACTCATTTTAATCTTAATCCCTTCGGATAATGGTTTTTGGCTCTGCCTGAAACAACTTTTACGCCGCCGAGGGTACATCCGTCAACAGTAACAACAGCCCATCCGTTTTCACATTCAACATCAATTTCTTCACCGTGAAGATATCTTATTACTTCATTGCTGTTTGCAGAAAGATTAATCTTTCTTTTGAAATTTTTGCCCATAGACATAAAGAACTGATGATGGGGGAGAATATAATTTTTTCTTATTTCTCCGATTGTAACTCCGCAAGAGAATGCAGTGCCGTCCGAAACCTCAAAATCAGATGTAAAATATACGGGATTCCCGTTATACATAATTACATTGTCTTTATTATAATCAATAAGAACATCATCAAGAAAATCCGTTACGGTTTTATCAATTTTCTGCTTCTTGTTTTCGTGTTTTTTTGAAGTTGAATATTCGTTTGTGTTATGAAGAACAGCCATAAACTGACCTTCACCTTTACCGATATGAGGATAAAATCTTCGGCAATATCTGATATTTTCGCATTTACATCCGTCAAAACTTATGCCGTCAGAAGTATGTTTTGCAACAGATTCTTTTACGGGCACAATTTCGAACTCGGGGTGAAGACTAAGAAAATTATCAACAGTCATCTCGTTTTCTTCAATAGAAAAAGTACAGGTTGCATAAACAATATATCCGCCGTTTTTAAGCATCAAAGCAGCATTCTCAAGAATTTCCGCCTGTCTTGCTGCACATTTCTTTACATTTTCTATGCTCCACTCATCAATTGCCGTATCGTCTTTTCTGAACATTCCTTCACCCGAGCACGGAGCATCAACCATAATCATATCAAAAGTTTTGGGGAATTTTTTTGAAAGTCTGCCCGTATCCATACAGGTTGTAACGCAGTTTTTTAAACCGAGTCTTTCAATGTTTCCTGTAAGAATTTTACAACGTGAAGGAATAATCTCATTGGAAACAAGAATACCGTTTTCACCAAGCTTATTTTTGATTTGCGTGCTTTTACCGCCCGGAGCGGCACACATATCAAGAACCTTCCAATCACTTTGAATTTCAATACATTCAGCAGGTGCCATCGCGGCAGGTTCCTGAACATAAATCATACCTGCGTGATGATAAGGATGATTTCCGATTTTATCATAATCAAAATAATATCCGTTAGATACATAAGGAATTTTATCGTTTGAAAAAATATTGATTTTATCAAACTCATCAAGCGGAATTTTATCGATATTAACTCTGAATGATCTGACAGGTTCACAGTTCATTGCAGATACAAAATCATCGAACTCATCGCCGAGAAGCGATTTCATTCTTTCAAGAAACTCAATTGGCAATTTTTTCATTATTCATCACCATTTATGTTCATTTCAATATAAAGCATACACATTGCAACAGACGTGATTGCCGCTGTTTCGGTTCTTAAAATACGTTTACCGAGCGAAACGGTTTTTCCGCCAAGAGAAACTGCAGTTTCAATTTCAGTCTCTTCAAATCCGCCTTCAGGCCCAATCATTATCCCTATTGACGAACCTTTTTTAATTTGTGCAAGTGCATCGGATGTCGCTTTCATTCCTTCTTTATTTTCATACGGAACAATAAAGCAGTCCATCGCCGATGCTTTTTCAACGGCGTTTCTGAATGTCATAACATCAGAAACAACAGGAATTGATGTTCTTTTGCTCTGTTTTGCAGCACTTTCGGCAATGGATTGCCAACGTTGTACCTTGCTTTTTTTCTTTTTATCGTCGAGCTTAACAACGCATCTGCTCATTTCAACAGGTATTATTTCTTCAACGCCAAGTTCAACCGCTTTCTGAATTATAAGCTCAAGCTTATCGCTTTTGGGAAGACCCTGAAAAAGATAAATTTTTGCAGGAAGGTTTGTATCCTGATAATTCTCCTGTATAACCCGTGCAATAACACATTCGCCTTCAAATTTATCGATTTCACATAAATGACTCTTACCCTCGTCGCTGATAAGAAAAGTATCACCGATATTCATTCTGAGAACATTTTTTATATGATTATAATCAGAACCCGAAATAAAATAACAGTCTTTATTGCGGCTGTTTTTTTCAGCAAAAAAATTATACATAATCACACCAACCTTACCGAGTTATTATATCAAACAAATTATTATAAAACAATTATAAAAATAATTATTTTTTATATTGTACAGCAACAAATATTTTGATATAATTAACAAGTAATAATCCGAAAGGGGAATATACAATGAAAAAAACACAATGGTATAAGGATGCGGTATGTTATCAGATATGGCCCCGATCATTCTGTGACGGTAACGGCGACGGTATAGGCGACCTTGAGGGCGTTCTTTCAAAACTTGATTATCTTAAAGAACTCGGAATAAACTGTATCTGGTTTTCACCTCTTTACTGTTCACCAAACGCTGATTTCGGCTACGATATTTCAGATTATAAAAACATTTCTCCTGATTACGGCGACAACGAACTTTTCAAAAAAGTTCTTGATGAGGCTCACGCAAGAGGTATGAAGGTTATTATGGACCTTGTTGTTAATCATACTTCAGATGAGCACGAATGGTTCAAGCAGGGTATTGATAAAAACAGTAAATATCACGACTATTATTTCTGGCGTGACGGAAAAAGAGGAGGTAAAAAGCTCCCCAATAACTGGTCGTCACTCTTTGAAGGAAAAGCTTGGGAATATAACAAAGAAAACGGTCAGTATTATCTGCATCTTTTCTCAAAGAAACAGCCTGACCTTAATATGGATAACCCTGCTGTACGCGAAGAAGTTAAAGATATTATGAAATTCTGGCTTGATATGGGTGTTGACGGATTCAGAGAAGATGTTATTACATTTGTATCAAAAAGAAAAGGTCTTCCCGCAGGTTTCCCCATTCCTCAGGCTTGCGGTATGGAGCATTACGCAGACGGTCCCCATATTCACGAATACCTCACCGAATTCCGTCAGGTGCTCAACAAATATGACTGTTTTGTTGTTGGTGAAGCACCGATGATGACCGTAAAAAAAGCACTTAAATATATAGACGAAACTCCGAATCAGGAACTCGATATGATGTTCCACTTCAAGCATATGGAAGCTGACTGCATATTTATGGATTGTCTTTGCATCGGATTCAGCCTTAAAAGGCTCAAAAAGGCATTCTCAACCTGGCAGACGGGTCTTTACGGCAAAAGCTGGAATGCTCTTTATATGGAAAACCACGACCATCCCCGAATCATCAACCGTTTCGGCAGCGTAGAATACAGAACAGAAAGTGCAAAAACAATCGCAAACTCATATATGCTTCAGTGCGGCACACCGTTTATTTATCAGGGTCAGGAAATCGGTATGGTAAATATTGATTTGCCGAATGTTGAAGATTATCAGGATGTTTTTGCGGTTAACAACTATAAAACTCTCCGTCTTCTGGGATTCTCTGAAGAAAACACTCAGAAACGCCTCAAGACAAGCAGCCGAGGAAACGCAAGAACTCCCGTACAGTGGGATGACAGTGAAAACGCAGGCTTTACAACAGGTACACCCTGGATGCCCGTTAACCCCAAATATAAAGACGGCATAAACGCAAAGGCGGAGATGGAAAATCCCGATTCAATCTACAATCATTATAAAGCACTTATCAAATTCAAGAAAGAGAATCCCATTGCAATCTACGGCGCATATAAAGAATATTACGCATCAAGCAAAGAAATCTATG
>JAXJVE010000371.1:0-4658 GCA_036308705.1 Acutalibacteraceae bacterium | reverse complement strand
GCCTTAAAAGTTCACCGTAGTTGATTGTTTTTGTGACGGGATTATTTTTGATTTTTAACACAGTTTGGATTTCGGGTGCTTTTTCTTTAACCGTTATCTGTGCTTTGTGCGAATAAGCACCGTCGTTGCTTGTCACGGTGAGGGTTGAGATACCTGCCGAAACAGCGGTTATAACGTTACCGTTTATCGAAATGTTATCGCCGAATACGGAAAGGGAAAAGCCTTTATCCGTTGCATTTTCGGGGGTGATGACGGGCTTTATTTCCAGACTGTCGCCAATAAAAAACTCATAAGTATCCTGCGAAAAGCTGATGGATTCAACGGGTATATCGTCTGATAAAGCGAGCTTTGAAAGTTTGAGCATACCGTGACCGTAGAAACTGTCCCATCCCTCATCGCCGCGGTCTTCTGTTGAGGATATAATCGCTTTACGCACCTGATTTGTGTTGCACTGAGGCTTTTCCAATCTGAACATAGCTGCAGCGGCAGATACAAAAGCTGCAGACATTGAAGTGCCGCTTAAAACGGATTCGTTGCCTGATGCATCATAGCCGATGATAATTTCACCGGGTGCCGCAACGTCAATTTCACTGCCAAAATTGGAAAACGATGCTGAAAATTCTTCGTTCATATTAACTGATGATACGGTGATTGCATTTGAGTTATGTGCAGGGCAATAATTTTTTATATCAATTTTGGCATTGCCGGCACACACAACAACGCTCACGTTTTTGCTTTCGGCATAATTGACCGCATCTTCAAGAGGTTTGCAGTTGTTAAGAATTGCACCAAGGCTGATATTTATAACATCGGCACCGTTGTCGGCGGCATACATTATTCCGTTAACAACGTTTATGAGTGAACCTTCTTCTAATGAAAGAACTCTTACGGGCATAATTTTAACGGGGAGTGTGCGTGTGCAGTCTGTAACGATGCTTGCAAGGAACGTGCCGTGACTGTCAACGCTCTCATCCTGAGCGGCATCTGAATCGTTCTCAACAAAATCATAGCCGTCAACAAGTTTATCCTTGATAAAGTCGATGTCTTCGCAGCCGCTGTCAACTATTGCAACGATAACGCTTTCGCCTTCAGATACGGATACAGACTGCGAATAAACGTCAGCTTCAATAGCTTTCACACCCCAGGAGAGGTAATTTGCAGATTTTTCAACAGCCTGAGTATAAACGGGTCTGTCCTGCTCCGCATAGATAACATCGGGATTTTTATTGAGCTTTTCAAGGCTACTGAGAAGTTCTTTTTCGTCTGAAAACTGCATAACGAATCTGCCGTCATCGGATACAACGTAATCGGATGCCTTTTCAAAAAGCGATTCTGAAGGAATGTTTTTGAATTTTCCGATGATTCTGAGCATTGATGCTTCGTCATTGCTGATAATTTCTGCAGTTTCAATGGCAAAATCGGTGTTATCTTCAACCAATTCAACGGTTTCGTCATTTACCGAAAATGCAAAACCAAGTATCGATTGAGCACCAATCATCCATAAAGCTAAAAAAATTGCTAATGTTTTTTTCATATATATTACACCTGAAATCTGTTTTTAAACAGGAAGATATTCTTCGAAAATAAGTTTTTTGATTTCATAAAGGTCGGGCACGAGAACTGCCATACCGTTTATTGTTGCATTCTGATAGTTGCCGCTTGAAGGCACGCCGTAGTTTTCGATTCTGAGTTCTGAAAGAGATGAAGCAAGATTGAATGCAAACGACATCAGCTCTTCATCGGTCATATCCGTAGTCATAAGCGGAAGAATTTCACCGACAACGGTCATAAGCTCCGTAACGGTGCATCCTTTCATTTTTGAGAAAACGGCATTGAGAAGAGTTCTCTGCCTTGCGGTTCGCTGAAAGTCGCTGTCGATTTTTCTGATTCGTGTATATGTGAGCGCCTGCGCCCCGTTGAGGTGGCAAAGACCTTCTGTTGCGCCCGAGCCGACTATTTCAGCCTCAGCCGAAGTAAGCTCAATTTCAACACCGCCGAGAATATCAACAATCTGCTCAAAACTGTCAAAATCAACCTCAAGGCATCCGTCAACGGCAACGCCGAAGTTGTGTTCAAGAGTTTCTTTGATAAGGTCAAATCCGCCGTAGACGTATGCCGCATTGAGTCTGTTATCGGAATGGCCGGGAATCTGAACGTAAAGATCTCTCAGAAACGAAATCATCGAAAGCTCTTTTGTTTCGGGGTTAAGACTGCAGAGAATCATGCAGTCCGAACGCTGTCTGCCTTCATCGGGGCGTCTGTCCTGACCAATCAGAAGAATGTTGAGAAGTCCGTCGTTATTTATCGCTTCAAACATATCGCCGTTCCACGTGACGTCTTCGGGAGCGATAACGTCTTCGGCAACGGAAGTTGTTGTTTGTGTATGTGACGGTTCGTCACTTTCAGAGTTTTCTTTTTTACTGAACAAAGAACATCCCGAAAACATTACCGATATTATTGCAATCACAGCGATTATTGATATAAAAGCTCTGAGTTTTTTCATATTATCACCTGAATTATTTTTTCGTCTGACCGAAAAGATTGAGGCGTGAGTATATTTCGATTCTTTCGGATGCCTCTTTTGCTACCTTCTGAGGGCGGATTTTCGGGCGTTTGCCGAGAAGTGAACGGATAATATAACGTCCGCCGTAGAATATCCATCCGAATGGGAGCAGGAATTTAAGCTTTTTTGAAATTTTCCAGTTATTATAAACAATGTTGTTGGCAGATTCAAAAAACTGCCCGAGCATTGATTTTTTCTTTTCGTTATCTTGAGTTATGAGAAGGCTTTCGTGGGCTCTGTCAGCCTTTTTCTGGCCGAAGTTACCGCCGATAATGATATCGATAAGAATTATATCGCCGAGGTCTTTGTCAACGTCTGCTGTCCAATTAACGGCGGGACAGCCGAGATATTCGCAAGAAATATAAGTCATCGTTTTTGCAAATTCCCAAAGACCGATATCTTTGAATACCTTTTCAAAAGTATCGAGGAATTCTTTTTCACTCATTGATGCAACAAAAACCGCCCAGTCGCAAAGATGTCTGAGCCCGAGCCCGTCACCCGTGAGATGATGGCACATATGAAGCAGAATAATAAGTCCGTGATGGAAAACAGAGGGCACTCTTACCGTGCCGAGCTCTGTTTCAACGTTTCGTGACGATTCAAAAATATCAGAAAGATATTTTCTTACCTTTACACCTGCCTTGCCCTGAGGAATGCCCGACGGCTGAAAGTGCATTTCGCATCTGCATACTTTACCTAAAAAAATGTCGTGGACGTCGTGGCTTTTGCCTGTGGAAACGTATCCGTTTGCCTCAAGTGCTTCGGATGCCTGTTTGATATAATCCGAATCAACAAGAAAATCAACGTCGCCCATTGAGCGCATAAGAGGGTCGGGGTAATAGAGTGCGGAAGCAAAACCTTTGAGAATGGTGTAAGGTATGCCCGCCTTGGTCATAATGTTGTGAATGCGGATATGTTCAAAATCCGTTTGCGTGTTAGTTGTGAGAGCCTGACCGAGTTTTGCGTGGATATAGGAATGTTTTTCGTTATTCCACATATCTTCATTTGTGTTGTGAAATGCCATAAGAGAAACGGCTTGAGTGTATGCTTCGCACCAGACCGCATTCAGGTCAACCGTGTTAAAATCGACCTTGCACCCTGCACCGAAAAGATTGTTGGCAAGAATATCCAGCAACGCTTTTTCATAATCTCTTAACTTTGCATTTTTAATACTCATAAATCACACAACTTCAAAAAATGTATCGGGTTTATTGGGGTCAAACTGTTCGTTTGCCCACATAAGGGTAACGAGATTTTCCGTTTCGGAAAGATTGATAATATTGTGAGTGAAGCCGGGAAGCATATGCACTGCTTCGATTTTTTCACCGCTGACTCTGAATTCAAGCACCTTATCTGTGCCGATTTCTCTTTGCTGAATAAGTGCCGAGCCTGAAACAACAATAAAGAATTCCCACTTTGTATTGTGCCAGTGATGACCTTTGGTTATACCGGGCTTACTCACGTTAACGGAAAACTGACCGCAGTTGAGAGTCTTTAATATTTCTGTGAAACTGCCTCTGTCGTCGCAGTTCATTTTTAAAGGAATACTTACTTTTTCTTCGGGGAGATATGAAAGATAAGCTGAATAAAGTTTTTTTGCAAATGAATTAAACGGAATTTCAGGCATAACAAGAGTTTCGCTCTGCGATTTGAAATTGTTGAGAAGTTCAACAATTTCGCCGAGAGTTACCTTGTGAGTAATAGAGAAAGCACAGAAATCACCGTTTTTTGTTTCTTTGTTTTCAAGTGCGTTGAGCATTTCATCAACAAAATCGTCGATATAAAGAAGCTCAAGTTAAACAGACGGGTCATTAACGGTTATAGGCAAATCGTTTGCAATGTTGTTGCAGAAAGTTGCAACGGCTGAGTTATAGTTTGGTCTGCACCATTTGCCGAAAAGGTTGGGCAAACGGTAAACAAGAGCTTTTGCACCCGTTTCTTTTTCATAGTCAAAGAGCATATTCTCTGCTGCAAGCTTGCTTTTGCCGTATTCCGAGCCTGCAAACCTGCCCTCAAGAGTTGCTTGGGTTGATGATGAAAGCATAACGGGGGCCTTGTTTTCAGCCGCCTTAAGAGCGTCAAGCACCGTTTCAAG
>JAXJVE010000370.1:0-1050 GCA_036308705.1 Acutalibacteraceae bacterium | reverse complement strand
ATATCGACCAGTCCCCCATCGGCAGAACTCCCCGTTCAAACCCCGCAACCTATACGGGCGTTTTCAACGATATCAGAGAACTTTTTGCATCAACCGTTGATTCAAAGAAAAAAGGCTATAAATCAAGCAGATTTTCGTTCAATGTCAAAGGCGGCAGATGTGAGGCCTGTCAGGGTGACGGCATAGTCAAAATTGAAATGCACTTTATGAGCGATATTTATGTGCCTTGCGAAGTTTGTAAGGGTCAGCGTTATAACCGAGAAACGCTTGAAGTGCGTTACAAGGGCAAAAATATTCACGATGTGCTTGATATGACGGTTGAAGAAGGTATGAATTTCTTTGAAAGCATACCCAAAATTCATCGAAAAATAAAAACACTTTATGATGTCGGTCTGGGATATATCAAAATCGGTCAGCCCGCAACAACTCTTTCGGGCGGCGAAGCACAGAGAGTAAAACTTGCAACTGAGCTTGCAAGAGTTGCAACTGGCAAAACCGTTTATATTCTTGACGAGCCCACAACAGGTCTGCACACCGCTGATGTTCATCGGCTGATTGACGTGCTTCAGAAATTTGTCGATAAGGGCAACACGGTTATTGTTATTGAACACAACCTTGACGTTATCAAAGTTGCCGACCATATAATCGACCTCGGACCCGAAGGCGGAAACGGCGGCGGAAAAATCGTTGCTCAGGGCACACCCGAAGAGGTTGCAAAATGCAAAAAATCCTATACGGGTATGTACCTGAAAGAGGTTTTGAAATAAGAGGATAAACTGATGGAAGCTTTAAAATTTCTCAACACAAATATAAACCCGAATATGTCTTTACTCTCGATTGTTGACACATTCGGGCGTATGTGCAGAATGGATATCGGCTGTGAAGATGAAATGTTTTTGTTTGAATCGGGTTCACAAGTGCGTAACGGTCAAAAGAACTTTTTGTTCTCAATGGTAAGGCAGTTAAATTGCGGCGATGATGAACCCATTCAACTGCATCTTGATGTTGCATACCGCCTGACAGATGAAAACGAAAGCATCTCGGAGTGTT
>JAXJVE010000369.1:0-3942 GCA_036308705.1 Acutalibacteraceae bacterium | reverse complement strand
CCCCAAATATAAAGAAGGCATTAACGCTAAAGCCGAAATGTCAAATCCCGATTCGATTTTCAATCATTACAAGGCACTTATCAAGTTCCGCAAAGAAAATCCTGTTGCAGTTTACGGTGCATATAAAGAATATAACAAATCAAGCAAAGAGCTTTATGTATATGAACGAACTCTTGACGGCAAACGTCTGCTTGTTATCTGTTCATATTCGGAAAAATCGGTTAAATTCAAAGCACCTTCAGGCTATGATTTAACAAAGGGCAAAGAAATTCTTTGCAATTATAAAGATAATACTATTGAAAACAACGGTTTTGTAACTCGCCCCTACGAAACAAGAGTTTATCTTTTTGATTAATTGAATTAATATTTTAACACTCGTTTCATATAATACATAATGAGATTATATGAAATGAGTGTTATTTTTTGATAAAAACATCAGATTTATTCGACCTGAATCACACACTTGCAAAAGATTATTTACTTAATTTTCAACACCCGTGGCAAGCACTCTCAGGCATAAAAGAAATGATAATTGATTTATCCGAAGCACTTGATAAATCTGAATTCAATAATATTTCAGACGGAATATGGATTCATAAAACAGCAACAGTTTCTCCGAGTGCATATATCGGTTCACCGTGTATAATCGGTGCTGAGAGTGAAATAAGACACGGTGCATTCATAAGAGGCTCCGCATTGGTAGGGGATAAATGCGTTGTCGGAAATTCCGTTGAATTAAAAAATGTTATTCTTTTTGATTGCGTTCAGACTCCGCATTATAATTATGTTGGTGACAGCATACTCGGATACAAAGCACATATGGGTGCAGGTTCAATAACATCGAATGTTAAATCCGATAAAAGTTATGTTACCGTTAATTCCGATAATCAGAAAACAGAAACAGGCCTGAAAAAATGCGGAGCTTTTATCGGCGATTATGTAGAAATCGGTTGCAATACTGTTTTGAATCCGGGAACAATAATCGGAAGAAACTCTAATATTTATCCGCTTTCAAGCGTCAGAGGAATTGTTAAAAGTAATTGCATATTAAAATCAGACGGCATCACAGTAACAAAATATTGATGAGGTGATTTAATGGGTAAATATTTCGGTACAGACGGTTTCAGGGGTGAAGCGAATAAAGATTTAACTGCCGACCACGCATATAAGGTAGGAAGATTTCTAGGATGGCACTTCAGAGAAATTCAAAAAAGCAACGAGGAACATCCAAAAATCGTAATCGGAAAAGATACAAGACGTTCAAGCTATATGTTTGAATATTCGCTTGTTGCAGGGCTTACAGCTTCGGGTGCAGATGCATACCTACTTCACGTTACAACAACGCCGTCTGTTGCATATATAACAAAAACAGACGGTTTTGATTGCGGTATTATGATTTCGGCAAGCCATAACCCCTATTATGATAACGGAATAAAAATAATAAACCGTAACGGTGAAAAAGCTGATGAAGAACTGATTGATAATATAGAAAATTATCTTGACGGTAAATTTGAAATTCCGTTTGCAAAAATGGATAATATCGGCAAAACGGTCGATTATATTTCGGGCAGAAACAGATATACGGCATATCTTATTTCTCTTGGTATTTTTTCGTTCAGAGGTAAAAAAATCGGGCTTGACTGTGCCAACGGAAGTGCGTGGAGTATTGCAAAATCTGTTTTTGATGCACTCGGAGCAACAACCTATGTTATTAACGCCGAGCCTGACGGCTTCAACATCAACAAAAATGCAGGTTCAACCCATATTGAACATCTTCAGAAATTTGTTATTGAAAATAACCTTGATATCGGATTTGCGTATGACGGTGATGCTGACAGATGCCTTTGTGTTGACGAAAAAGGAAACATCCTCACAGGCGACCACATTATGTTTATCTGTGCAAAATATATGAAAGAAAATGGTACCTTGCTCAACAACACCGTTGTAACAACCGTAATGTCAAATTTCGGTTTGTACAAAGCTTTTGACAAACTCGGAATTGATTACGCAAAAACTCAGGTTGGCGACAGATATGTTTATGAATATATGGTCAAAAACAATAACCGTCTCGGCGGCGAGGAATCGGGACACATAATTTTTTCAAAATATGCAACAACAGGTGACGGAATACTGACAAGTCTAATTTTGATGGAAATTATGATATCAAAAAACCAACCTGTAAGTAAGCTTTATGATGAATTTATGCCGTATCCTCAAATTCTTGTTAATGTAAAAGTCAAAAACAAATCAAAAATAATCGCTGACCATTCTCTTCGTTCAGCTGTTGAAGAAATATTAAGTGAACTCGGTGATTCAGGCAGAATTCTTGTCAGAGAATCAGGTACAGAACCCGTAATAAGGGTTATGGCTGAAGCATCTTCTCCTGAGATTTGCAAAAAATATACCGATAAAATCGTTGAATTAGTTAAATTAGCCGATAATTTATAACATCAGGTGCTCTGTTTTTCAGAGCACTTTTTGTTTTATTTTATGACAATTTGTAAAATTATGTTGACTTTAAAAATACTATAAAATATAATCTAAGAAAAAAACGGAACAATATCCGAATAGATATTGTTCCGTTTGGTGCAGCTGACAGGGCTTGAACCTGCACATCAAAGATACCAGATCCTAAATCTGGCGCGTCTGCCAATTCCGCCACAGCTGCATATTATTTCTGTTTGATATTATCATGAAAAAATTGCTTTGTCAAGAATATAAAAGGTGTAAATATGAAGCGTTGGTTTTGCGTAATTTTATCTGTTGTTATACTATCTGTTATAACGGTTAATTCTTTTGCATTTAAAATAGACGGAGTCCAAAAACGTACCGAGTGGGAAAACTCATCAACAATTCTCCTTCTTGATAGGGAAGAAAGCAATAACAAAACCGATTTCGGATTTGTAAATTGGTCAATTGAAGACGGAAGCTTATTTCTCTGTTTTTGTTTTAATGAAAAAACTGCTCCCGAAAACAGTTCGATGACAGGCGTATCGCTTGTGATTGAAAATTCTGAAGAATTTACCATAACAGCAAAAACTTCACCCGCAGAGTCCGATTCAGACGAGTATCATTTTGAAGGTTTTTCAACATACGACAATATAGGCGGGGGAGTATGTGAAATAAGAGTCGGTGCTAAATACGGTTTACCCTCCGAGATATCGGGAAGAGCAAGATTTATAGACTCTGACGGTTCATATTCAAATGTATATGATTTTGTTATTTCTAATAACACATATACATACTTTGAACCTGACTATAATACCGAAGAATCTCCAAACACTACAACCCTCAAACCCAAAACAACAAATCCTACAACCGAAAAATCAACAAAAACTGAAAAAACAACTAAAAAATCCACTTCAAAAACTACAAGAAAAAGTGGTTCGGGTTTGTTAGGCTTGATATTTGACCGCAAAGAGGAAACAACCGTAAAACCGACAAATGTCTTGACCACCAAGTCATCGTCCGAAAAGACAAAGAAAACATCTTCAAAAACAAATAAATCAACCAAATCAAAAACAAATATAATAAACAGCAATTCTGCTGTACAAACTTCAATCGTTTATATAACAGATACAAATAATATTTCTGAATTAAACAACAGTGTATCAACCGCAGAAAGCACAAAATACAAACTGATAACAGCCATTTTCGGCGGAATAACTCTTGTTACTGTTGCAGCACTCGGAACAATCGGAGCCAACAAAAAAGCTGAAAAGAAAAAGCAAAAAGACAAATCTGATAATTAAACAAACCGGTGTAACTTAATTAAAAGTTGCACCGGTTTTAAATTTATTTTATTTCTTTGCAGGCATCATATAAAAGCTGAATTCAAGCTCTTTTCTGCCGTCAACAACAAACTGAGGAAGAACATCGGGGCCGCAGCTTGCTGTACCTGTACCTCTTGTGTAACCGTCAATATTAACAACGGTTGTGTGT
>JAXJVE010000368.1:0-5741 GCA_036308705.1 Acutalibacteraceae bacterium | reverse complement strand
TTCAGCATATTATCTTCCGAAGGGTCAACATTACCTAAATGTACGGCTGCAGCTCTTTCGGATAATTCACTAACCAAGCCTTTTTGCGTTTCAGTCGGATGAGCAACAACATTGTGATATTCAGCTTCGGGTCTCGGCAGATTTAAAGTATCTGCCGTTTTTATATCTGCCGCTTCCTTGAACATATTCATAAGTTCGGGCAGATTAAAGAATTTTGCAAAACGGGTTCTTGCTCTGTATCCCGTGCCTTCGGGTGCAAGTTCAATAGCCGTTGTTGTTTCGCCGAAGTTTGATGCCCAAGCATCAAAGTGGGTCAGATTCTTTTTCTGAAGCATATCGTATTGAAGATAACGCATCATCGTATAAAGTTCTGTCATTGAGTTTGAAACGGGAGTTCCCGTAGCGAAAACAACACCTTTATTGCCCGTGACTTCATCAAGATAACGGCACTTCATAAACATATCGGAAGATTTCTGTGCTTCTGATGTTGAAAGACCTGCAACATTTCTCATCTTCGTATAAAGAAACAGGTTCTTGTAATTGTGAGCTTCGTCAACATACAGACGGTCAACACCGAGCTGTTCAAAATTTACAACATCATCTTTTCGTTCTGTTGACTGCAATTTTTCAAGTTTTGCTTCAAGACTTCTGCGTGTCTTTTCAAGCTGTTTAACGGTAAACTTTTCGCCTGCATTGTATTTCATCATAGCGATATTCTCGGTTATTTCATCAATCTGCTGTTGTATGAGCCGTTCTTGTCTTTCGTATGAAACGGGTATCTTCTCAAACTGTGAATGACCGATAATAATAGCATCGTAATCACCAGTAGCAATTCTTGCACAGAATTTCTTTCTGTTTTCAGGCTGAAAGTCTTTCTTTGTTGTAACAAGAATATTCGCAGAAGGATAAAGGCGAAGAAACTCCGATGCCCATTGTTCAGTAAGATGATTGGGAACAGCAAACAACGGTTTTCTACAAAGACCGAGCCTTTTGCTCTCCATGGCCGCCGCTACCATTTCAAATGTTTTGCCTGCGCCGACTTCGTGAGCAAGCAGAGTGTTACCGCCGTAGAGAATGTGAGCCACCGCATTGAGCTGATGTTCACGCAGCTTTATTTCGGGGTTCATTCCCGAAAAAACTATATGACTTCCGTCATATTCTCTCGGCTTTGTAGAGTTGAACAATACATTGTATTTTTCAACAAGATAGTTACGTCTTTCGGGGTCACGGAATATCCAATCTCTGAACTCGTCTTTTATAACCTGTTGTTTCTGCTGTGCAAGAGTTGTTTCCTTTGAGTTAAGAACTCTCTTATCCTTGCCGTTTTCTATAACGGTGTCATAAACTCTTACATCACGGAGATTAAGTGAATCTTCGAGGATTTCATAAGCACTTTTTCTTGTTGTACCGTATGTAACGTGAGCATTGACGTCACTACCAGAAATGAATGATTTGTTTTCAATTCTCCATTCAGCAGTATATTCCGAATATTTCACTTTCATATTGAACTGTGCATAATTCGGTGTTTTGAAAGTTTCAAACATAAACTGCTCGATAATCTCTTTATCTATCCAAGTTGCACCGAGCCTTACTTCGATTTCACTTGCATCAAGTTCTTTCGGCTGAGCCTTTGTCAGAGCTTCAACATTAACATTGAAAAAGGGATTTTTTTCGGCTTCGTACTCTGCATAGACAAGTTTCTCTCTGACATTACCCGAAAGGTATTCATCGGCTGTCTGCCAACCGATATAACTTCTGTCGGGATTGCTTTCCAAATCAAACGGACCCGTTCTCGGGTCTTTGAAAATAATGCCTTGCAAATCTTCAACGATTTTCTGCGGTGTTGCTCCTTCACCCATAAGTGAAGCCATAAATCCGAGGTCAACGCAGGCACGTTCACCGATTGAAACGGCAAGAGCTTCTACTGCGGTATCAACCTTCGTTACGGAAGAATGTTGCTTGATTGTCCGTTTGGTAAACATATCTGCTTTTCTTTTGAGTTTCTTTTCTTCATCAAGAATCTCAAGAGAGCAGAGAAGATAATATGACGAATCGTTTGAAAAAGCACTTTTATTTACTTTATCGTTGATTAAACCGTATTTCTTCGTAAAGTTATCATACAGAGTATTGAGTTCTGATTGTTTTTCGCTGATTTCGCTGTCAGTAGTCAGCTCATCCAACTGTAAGTCAATGAGTTCATTTACACAGTCACGCAAGCCAACCATACCTTTTATGCGTTCTTTGGCTGTTGCATTGACTTCTGTTTTTACCATAATACTGTTCTGACGGTAATAAACATCACCGTCAACTACGGCATAGGAATAGTTTTTAACATTCGGGTCAGCAGGTATTGATACCTTTGAAACTTCCGTACTTTCTTCAAGTGTGGGAAGTTCGGCAGCTTTGTATGAGCCTTGAATATTCTTCATCGCTTCGTGAAGAAGCTCACCCAAATCTGCACCCTCAATGGGTTTTACGGTAAAGGCATCTACTCCGTACTGTGTGCTTTTTGATGATTGTTCGCCTAAAATCATATCGGGATGTTCGGCGAAATATGAGTTAATCGGGAATCCGTTTTCACTCATTCCGAGATGAACCCAGTCGGGTTCAATTTCCATCGGTTCTTCTCTTTTCTGCAAGAAGATAATATCCGATACAACATCTGTTCCCGCATTAGCTTTGAAAGCATTATTCGGCAAACGGACAGCGCCGAGCAAATCGGCTCTTTGAGCAAGATATTTACGGACTTCGGGTGTTTTCGCATCCATCGTGTGATGTGATGTTACAAATGCTACAATTCCGCCGGGACGAACTTGATCGAGTGCTTTCGCAAAGAAATAGTTATGAATGGAAAAACCGAGTTTATTGTATTCACGGTCATTTACTTTGGTCTGACCGAAAGGAACGTTACCTATTGCAATATCATAGAAATCTCTGCGACTTGTTTTTTCAAAGCCTGATATGGTTATATCGGCATTCGGATAAAGCTGTTTTGCAATTCTGCCAGAAATACTGTCAATTTCAACACCGTAGAGCCTTGACGTTGACATTTCATCGGGGAGCATACCGAAGAAATTACCGATACCCATTGACGGCTCAAGAATGTTGCCTTCTGTAAATCCCATATTGCCGATTGCTTCATACATAGCATTTATGATTGTCGGACTTGTATAGTGAGCATCAAGAACAGATGATTTTGCTGCTCTGTATTCATCGGGTGAAAGAGTAACATAAAGTTCTCTGTATTCATCGCCCCATTTTTCATTGGTATCATCAAAAGCATCTGCAAGACCGCCCCAACCGACATAACGGGATAATATCTCTTGTTCTTCGGGAGTTGCATTTCTTCCTTCAGATTCAAGTTCTTTCAGAAGATTTATCGCAATGATATTGTTTTTGAACTTTTCCTTTGCACCGCCGACACCGAGGTTATAGTCGGTAATGTGAAAATTTTCCGGCTTTGATTTTTCTGCTTCTTTGGTACCGAGTGTCTGAATTGTAATATCGTAAGGAAGTCCGTAATCTTCCGCTTTGAATTCTTCAACGGTTTTTACGGTAAACTTTGAATGTTCTTCCTGCGGATACCGGTCAAGCAGTTTCAGAAAATTCGCTCTGTTTTCGACACGGCTGATGTGATAGAGAAGTGTTGTATCTCTTATACGAACATCGTGACTGCCTATATCTTCAATGACATACGGTATGTCATTTTCAAGATAAATAACATCACCGACATTGTAAGGGATTGCAGGTTCTCTGATTTCGGCAATAATATCGTTCTGAGCAGAAATGTTTTCTAAATCTGCAAGTGCTTCTTCTTCGGTATCAAACCAATGTGTGAGATTATCTTCCGAAACATAGAAATCGTCTGTTTCATTGTCATAGACGGCATATTTCTCACCTTCAAAGGGAACAGAGAGCTGACGGACTTCAAATCTGCTTGAAGGCTCTGTATCATTCATCACTTGCTGAATGAACGGAGCATTTTCCAATGCTTCGGGGTCAACCACTTCGCCGTTTACAATGCCGTGTTCCGCAAGGTTTTCACGAATGGCAGACGGGTCAACATCGGCAAAATCATCAATTTCCGTTTTCCCAAACGTTTGTGATTCAAGTGCCTCATCGGGAATATACACCAAATCATCGAAATCCAAACTGTAAAGCTCACCGTTAATCAATGCTTCAAGACTGTCATAGCTTCGGCTGTCATAATGATTATTGTCGATAAATCGGTCAATTCTGAAATCAACAAGATTTACAGAAACCTGAACGGGGATTTCCGCATCGGTTAAGGTGGTATATGCAATATCAATGTTTTTCATATCGCTGAAATCAGCATCTTCACCGTATTCATCAAGGCAAAACTTGTTAATCAATTCTTTTGCCTTTTCAATTTCGCTGTTCTCACCGATTCGGAGCATCTGAAATGATTCCCTTTCAGTTTTACCATCGGGAACAGCAGAAATTACTACGCTGTTTTCTTCACGGATTTTTTCGAGATATGCTTCAAGTCTGTGTCTTGGGAATCCGCACATTTCAACTCTGCCGATATTCGGAAACTCTCTGCTTGTTAATACCAAATCAAGCTGTTTTGATACTTTTATCGCATCTTCACCGAACATTTCAAAGAAATCTCCGACCTGATATAGAATGATACTGTCGGGATTGTGTTCTTTCAGACCGTTATATTCATCAGCGATAATGCTGTTTCGGGGATTTGCAGTAACCGCAGACTTTTCATTAACGGGTGTTTCTCTTTCGGGGAGAGATATACCGTTTTGTTCAGCAAGTTTGCCAAACTCACCAAGAAGTTCATCACTTATTCCGAGTGCTGAACCGTCATCTTCAAAAACAATGGCTTCATCAACAAGGAACTCATAAAACTCCCGACCTTCCCAAACATTATCTCCGTCATCGGCTATAAGAATGTTATCTTCATAAGCAAGGTCAATATCGTCAATTTTCAGAGCGGAAAGAACTTTATATAATACTTCTGTTTCTTTCGTTTCAGCCAACGAAGGCGGAGAATATCTGTCCATAACGCCCTTATCCAATGCCATAACAACGGTTTCGATGTTGTTTTCAACAAGGCTTTTTGTTACATAGCTAAGGTTAAAATCAAGCACCTGACAAAAAGGTGTGAAAACATTACCGTAAAGATTTTTTCCCTCCGCAGTATAGTTTGTGTGCTTTGCAACAATTTCAGCATCCTTGCCAAAGGCATAATAAAAGCCGCCGACGTGCATAAGAACGATACTGTCGGGGTTATCATTTTTCACCTGCTCATATTGAAGTAAGAAATCGGGTTTATTGCTGTCGTCAATATCTGTTTCAATTTCTGTATTATCCGCAGGTCTTTCAACCTCAACTTCTACTCTCAAATGATTGTTTGCAGGATTTTCCTTAACCTTTTTCTCAAATTCATCTTTTGAGAATTCTTCGGAAAACAAAGGGAATTGAACGTTACTGAGGACAACGGTATCTTCAATCGAAAGAATAGTATATTCATCTTCGCCGAGTTTTACAGAATCACCGACGGTATATTCATATCGGTATTCTTTTGGTGTTTCCCTTTCATTTGCGGAATTACGAAGAATATCGCTTATTTCACGTTCCCTTCGCCATTCAGCTTCCTTTAACAACCTGTTTTCAAGCCATTGCGGATACATTTCAGTTTCTTTGGGATTTAAGTATCTGTCAGCTTTTATAAGTTCTGAAAGACGGCTTTCGACATAATTCCACGT
>JAXJVE010000367.1:0-2015 GCA_036308705.1 Acutalibacteraceae bacterium | reverse complement strand
TAAAAAGAAAAAATAAAAAAATCGGCTGTGAAAACAGCCGATTTTTTAATCTATATCCGAGAAAAATTCTTCGGTTTTTGTAACACTGTATCTGCCGTTGCTGATATCTATGAGCTTTGCGTTGAAGCCGTCAACAATTTCAACAGGCATTCTGAAAACAAGGGTAACGTTATCCTCAAAAATAGTATCTTCAATAACACCGCCGTTTTCGGGCACAAGCGATGAAAGTTTGCCGTAAAAATAATAATCGCAGGTAACTTTAAGCCTTGCACACATAGCTCTTGTTACGATTCCGCCCGCTGCAACGGCAATTGATGCGGAATGTGAATATGCCCTCACAAGCCCGCCTGCACCGAGCATAATTCCGCCAAAGTATCTGGTAACAACAACAACGCAGTCGGTTACGCCTGTTTTTTCAAGAACATCGAGCACGGGGATACCCGCAGTGCCCTGAGGCTCGCCGTCGTCTGAATATCTTTTAACACCCGTATCCCTGATGATATAGGCATAAACATTATGGGTTGCATCCCAATGCTTTTTGTTGACCTGAGCGATGAATTCAAGGGCTTCTTCCGCTGTGGTTACGGGTTTTATATGACCGATAAAGCGAGATTTTTTAACGATATATTCATCCTGTGAAGCGGTTCTTATTGTTTTGTAGCTGTTTGCCGACATAATAATCACCTCTTAAAAAGCAAAAGCGGTGCAGATATAATGCACCGCTTATTTTGCTATTACTTGTTGTTAAGATTGAAACGCTTGTTGAAACGGTCAACACGTCCGCCTGTGTCAACGAGCTTCTGCTTACCTGTAAAGAACGGATGGCATTTTGAGCAGATATCAACACGAAGATTTTCTTTTGTTGAACCTGTTGAAATAACCTCACCGCAAGCGCAACGGATCTCAGTCTGTTCGTACTTAGGATGGATTCCTTCCTTCATTTAGTGTCACCTCTTTCGATTTGTGGATAACATAACGAATGGATTTTATCATATAAAGAGTGAAAATGCAAGCATTTTTTGAAAATTTTTTATTTTTATGGAATTTCAACAGTTTCACTCAGCCTGAATGAATAAATAAGAGTCTGTTTAACAGGAATGCCGATAACCTCGGCAAGGCATCTGCGGTAAACCGAAAGCTGTTTCTTATATTTCTCGGCAAGTTCAATACCCTGAGATGCTTTATCCGTTTTGAAGTCAACGATAACAAGCTCACCGTTTTCGATGAATGCACAGTCGGCAACGCCTTCAATAATAATCACTTCGTCGGTGTTTTTGATTGAAGGCTCGATTTCATTCAGAGGGATTGATGCGGTGAAAGAATATTCTTTGAATACTTTTTCGGCACCGAGAATTCTTTTGGCAAGTTCGCTTTCAAAGAATACCGAAATTGCTTTTTTATCAACAACTTTTGCTTCCGCTTCGGTCAGCATACCGTCGGCAACTAGTTTTTCAAGCTCCGCCTCAACATCCTTGCCTGCGTTTTCATAGTCCGCAAACTGCATAAAACGGTGGGTTGCGATACCTCTCTGGGCGGGAGTGAGTTTATCTTTGCCGATAAACGAAGGCTTGCGTGATGCAAAATATTCTCCGTCGATTTCTTCAACATCGAGTTTGGATGCAATTCTTTTTGCAACTATTCCGTCAAGCTCGGCATACGGATATACATAGTTTATGCGTTCTTTTGTTTCTTTTATTATCTCCGCATCGGATTTTTCGCATACGGGAGCTTCTTTTGCTTCGGCTTCATCAATATCTCCTTTTATGATTTTTGCGTTGAGCGGTGTGTTGCAGGGGGTTGAAACACCTGCCGATATACCTGCCGCATTACGCAGAGGATGTGCGTCGGGGTGCCTTATCAGCGATGAGAGTATGCACTCGCTGTAGCTTGAAAAGTTGATTACGGTAAACGGATCAACAACATTTTCATCCCTGATTGTTGCCGCAATTTTTGAGAGAGATTTGTTCCAGTCCTCGGCAGACGAAAGGATTACCAGCCTGTCTTTGGGTCTGGTG
>JAXJVE010000366.1:0-2744 GCA_036308705.1 Acutalibacteraceae bacterium | reverse complement strand
GGTTCAAAGTATACGGTGGCATCTGCAACCAAAAATGAATTTTATCTTACCGCACACAGGGGTCTTTCGGCTGTTGCACCCGAAAACACCGCACCTGCAATTGAGGAAGCGGGCAAAGCGGGATTTTATGCGGCGGAGTTTGATATTATGCCCACAAAAGACGGTGTATGGGTGCTTATTCACGACGATACCGTTGACAGAACAATGAACGGAACGGGTGCGGTTGCTGATTTTACTTATGCCGAACTTCTTGAGATGAATATAATCGAGGGCAAGGGAATCGAAAATTATCCCGAGCTTAAAATTTCAACACTCGATGAAGCACTTGATATCTGCGAAAAATATTCAATGCGTGCGATGATTGAGATTAAAGGCGGCAAGCCCGAAGATATGAAGAGTGTACTTGAAATTCTCGGCAAAAGAAATTTTTCAAAAGAACCTCTTATAATTGACTTTGATAAAGACAGAGTTTCGGCGTTGAGAGAGTATGATAAAAATATTGAAATCTGGTATCTTGTCAACAAAATCGAAGATGATACAATTGAATTTGCAAAAACCAATGAGGCGGGTATAGGCTTCAACTTCGGAATTCCCTCAAACTATTTCAGAATAAAAGAAGCTCAGGCTCAGGGTATAACGCTCGGCTCATGGACCGTTGACTATCTGCCCGTACTCGATATTCTTTGTGCACTTGGTGTTGATTATATTACAACCAACAGAATACTTCCCTGAAAAATCGGCGATGTTAACAATAACATCGCCTTTTTTTAGTATGAAATCATAATTGAATGACGTGAAATTTTGTGATAAAATTTTCTTATAACTTAATGAAAGCGAGGTCTTTTTATGCTGAAAAAACTGACCGCAATCACTCTTGCCCTGCTTACGATATTTGCTTCGGTGGCAGTTTCGGCAAGTGTCGGCACCGCATCCGAAAAAGATTTTAATATAATTGACCCGTATGCAAGGGTTGATTGGGATGAATGGGGCAAGTATAAAACCCAGCTTCATTGCCATACAACGGCAAGTGACGGATTTATGAAAATTGATGAATTCGTTCAGATGCATTATGACCACGATTACGATATAGTTGCTCTTACAGACCACGGCACACTCAACCGCGGATGGAATGTTGTGCCCGAAACTGTGCCTCTGATGAGATTAATCAAAAAAGAACGCACAAAAATGGAAGATATCGTTCCCCTTACCGATGAAGTATATCAGACCTATCTCAACGGTACCGCAGAGTCTGAAAAAAGAACTCATAAAAACGGTATGATTGATGTGCCTCTTGGTAATGAACTCAATATGGCAACACCTTTTGCTGACTGTCATCTTACAGGTTATTATGCCGAATACGGTCAGGGTCTTGCAGGTGTTTTCGGCGATTATGAAACTCCTTCAAAGGGCGTTATGGATGCTGACGGCATTTCAATGCTCTCACACGTCGGCGAATATGTTTATATTGATAAAGACAGTGAAAAATATGTAGGTCAGCTTGTTGATGAATATTATGTCAACAAATTTGCACGCATTTTTATGGACTGCGAAGGTTCAAGCCTCGGAATGGGTATCAACAGTGCAACCGATGCCCATACACGCTGCGACAGAATTCTCTATGACCAGATTCTTCAGAAGACCATTCCCAACGGCGTTGTGCCTTGGTGCAACACATTTTCGGATTCCCATACCGCAGATTCGGTAAACTACGCATACACAATATCGCTTATGCCCGAGCTTACAACCGATGCATTCCGTACCTGTCTTGAAAACGGTGAATATTTCTCGGTTTCTCATTTCTCAAACGGTTTTGAGCTTAACGGTATGCCCGAAATCCCAGGCTTTGATGAAGAGGCCGTATATGAAAGCGGAAGCTATCTTCTTGACAATACTCCGATGATAACAAGAGTTACCGTTGATCAGGAGAATGATACAATCACAATCGAAGGTACGGATTTTGATGAAATCACCTGGGTGTCAAACGGCAACGTTATTCTTCGTGAAAGCAATATTGCAGACGGCAAGGCAACTCTTGACCTTCACGCAACCGATTTTCTTGCAGACCCCGCCCTTTATGTAAGATTTTATATTACGGGCGATAACGGTATCTGCTACTCTCAACCCTTTGTTCTTGAAGTTGAAGGCGAGGATTTTGTTCCCGTTGATGTTCCCGAAACCAACGATCTCCCCAAATTCCTCAGAGGACTCGTTACGGTTATTGATGCTATATTCTTCAGATTCAATCCGCTTATCTGGATATTCAAGTATTTCGGTCTTGGCTATAATCCCGTAACGTTTGAAAGACTTTTTAACCCGTTCTGATAATAAAATGAGCTGTCTTCGTTGAAGACAGCTCTCTTTTTTACATATATTTACCTAAAAATTCTTTCATTTTTTCTTCGTATTCTTCTTTGGCGTCATAGTAGCAATATGCGTGCTCAGCATCGGGCACCGTGAATATCTCCTTGGGTGTTGGGCAGGCATCGTAGAGTTTGCCGCACATCTCAAACGGCACAAGCATATCTTTTTCGCCGTGAACAAACATAACGGGGTTTTGGGCATTTTTCATTGTGCCGAGAGGGTTTGCATCTTTTTTAAGGTCGTATCCCGAAAAGATATTGCAGTAAACATTGGCTGCCCTTGCAATGATTTTTGAACTGTATTTCAGATTCATACCTTTGCAGACTTCCGCAACTTCATCAAGTGCGTTTGTGAATCCGCAGTCTTCTATGATTGCTTTAACC
>JAXJVE010000365.1:0-5675 GCA_036308705.1 Acutalibacteraceae bacterium | reverse complement strand
GGATAACACAATTATCTCAGTTAACTCAGGTTACGGCGGAAACGTTCTTCTCGGTAAGAAGTGCTTTGCTCTTCGTATTGCTTCATATCAGGGTAAGAACGAAGGCTGGCAGGCAGAGCATATGCTCATTCTCGGTCTCCAGAAGCCCGATGGTGAAATCAGATACATCTGTGCTGCATTCCCCTCAGCTTGCGGTAAGACCAACCTTGCTATGCTTATTCCTCCCGAAGGATATTATAAGAACGGCTACCGCGTATGGTGTGTAGGCGACGATATTTCATGGATCCGCAAGGGCGAAGACGGCAGACTCTATGCTATCAACCCCGAAAACGGTTTCTTCGGCGTTGCTCCCGGTACAAACGTTAAGTCAAACCCCAACGCTCTTGCTTCAACAAAGAAGGGCACAATCTTCACAAACGTTGCTCACAACCTTGATGATAACACTGTATGGTGGGAAGGCCTTGATAAGAATCCTCCCGCAAACGCAATCGAATGGAAGGGCAACCCCTGGAACGGTCAGGAGAGCGAAGAAAAGGGTGCACATCCCAACAGCCGTTTCACAGCTCCCGCTGTAAACTGCCCCCTGCATCAGTTCCGAGTTTGAGAACCCCGCAGGTGTTCCCATCTCAGCTATCGTATTCGGCGGCAGACGTGCAAAGCTTGCTCCCCTCGTTTATCAGTCAAGAGACTGGAACCACGGCGTATTCGTTGGTTCAATCATGGCATCAGAAACAACAGCTGCAGCAGCAGGTGCAGTTGGTGTTGTTCGCCGTGACCCCATGGCAATGCTTCCCTTCTGCGGCTACAATATGGCTGATTACTGGCAGCATTGGATCAACATCGGTGCAGGTCTTGAAGCTGATAAGGCTCCCAAGATCTTCAACGTTAACTGGTTCCGTAAGGATGACGAAGGCAACTTCCTCTGGCCCGGTTTCGGCGATAACCTTCGTGTTCTTGATTGGATTATCGACCGTTGCGAAGGCAAGGTAGATGCAGTTGAAACTTCAATCGGTTTCGTTCCCAAGGCTGAAGATATCAACCTTGAAGGTATCGAAGATGAAGTAAGCGAAGCTCAGCTTAAGGAAATCCTCAGCGTTGACAATGCTCTCTGGGCAGACGAAGTTACAGGTATCGAAGAGTTCTACGGTAAGTTCGACAGACTTCCCGCAACTCTTAAGGCAGAGCTTGAAACTCTCAAAGCTAACATTAAATAATTCAAAGGGGCAATCCTTCGGGGTTGCCCTTTTTAATGATACGGAGATAAAAATGAAAAACTACAGCGTTGTTTTATTTGACCTTGACGGTACTCTTACCGACCCTGCCATCGGCATAACAAATTCGGTTATGCACGCGTTGAAAAAATACGATATAACCGTTGATGACAGGCGTGAACTTTATAAATTTATCGGGCCTCCGCTTCATGAATCGTTTGAAAAGTTTTACGGTTTTTCAAGGGAAGAGACACTTCAGGCGGTTGAATATTACCGTGAATATTACAGAGATAAAGGTATTTACGAAAATATTGTTTATGACGGTGTTGAAATGCTTTTGAAAAATCTTTACAACAGCGAAAAAAAGATTATTCTTGCAACCTCAAAGCCTGAGATTTTTGCAAGAGAAATTCTTCGTTATTTTAATCTTGAAAAATATTTTTATTATGCTGCGGGTGCAAATCTTGACGGCTCACGCACCGATAAAGCTGAGGTTATTGAATATGCACTCAAAGAGGGCGGTGTAACAGATAAATCAGCCGCTGTTATGATTGGCGACAGAGAACACGATATAATCGGTGCAAACAAAAACGGTCTTGACAGTATCGGTGTTCTTTTCGGTTTCGGAAACCGTGAAGAGCTTGAAAATGTGGGGGCAACCTATATAGCAGAAACCGTTGAAGAACTTTGTAAATTCAAGTGTTTTTAACAGAAAAAACGCAAAACTTTCAGAATAATACTTGACAAATATGCTATATTAGTGTATCATTATAACACTTTAGTGCATAAAAGCTTTAAAGCGACAAAACACAGAGCGGTTTTAAAAATAAGAATCGCTACGAAAGGAATATATTATGCCCATTACAGAATTTCTTGAACAAAACGCAAAACTCTACAAGGATGATGTAGCTCTTGTTGAAATCAACCCTGAAATTCAGGAGAAAAATCACGTTACATGGCGTGAGTATTCACTTATTGAGCAGGGTGCCATCAGCGACGGCAGAAGCGAAATCACCTGGGAAGAATTCGATAAAAAAGCAAACCGTTTTGCAAATCTTCTTCTTTCAAGAGGTATCAAAAAGGGTGACAGAGTTGCAATTCTTCTTATGAATTGCATCGAGTATCTCCCGATTTATTTCGGTATTCTCAAAACAGGTGCTCTTGTTGTGCCTCTCAACTACCGTTACACAGCTGATGAAATCAGATATTGTCTTAAACTTTCAGAGAGTGATGCGATTGTTTTCGGCCCTGAATTCACAGGCAGAATGGAGCAGATTTCAGACCGTATCCCCAAGGTGAAGCTTCGTTTTTATATCGGCGGCGACTGTCCCACATTCGCAGAGAGCTATAACAAGCTTGTTACATACTGCACATCAAAGAAACCTGAAATTTCAATTTCGGATAATGAGTATGCGGCTATATATTTCTCATCGGGAACAACAGGTTTCCCCAAGGCTATTCTTCACGCTCATAAAGCACTTGTTCATTCATGCCGTGTTGAACAGGCACATCATTCGCAGAGCAAAGATGATGTATTCCTTTGCATCCCGCCCCTTTATCATACGGGTGCAAAGATGCATTGGTTCGGCTCGCTTCTTGTTGGCGGTAAAACCGTTCTTCTCAAAGGTGCGAAACCTGAAGGTATTATCAAGGCTGTTTCTCAGGAGAAGTGTACAATAGTATGGCTTCTTGTGCCCTGGGCTCAGGATATTCTTGATGCGATTGACAGAGGCGATATTGATCTTGATAAGTATACACTTTCACAGTGGAGACTTATGCATATCGGTGCTCAGCCTGTTCCTCCCAGTCTTATCAAGAGATGGCTTAAAGTGTTCCCTCATCATCAGTATGACACAAACTACGGTCTGAGCGAATCAATCGGCCCCGGTTGTGTACATCTCGGTGTTGAAAACGTTCATAAGGTAGGAGCTATCGGTAAGGCAGGCTATGGTTGGGAAACAAAGATTGTTGACGAAAACGGTAACGAAGTTGCAAGAGGCGAAGTCGGTGAACTTGCAGTAAAAGGCCCCGGCGTAATGCTTTGCTACTTCAATGACGAAAAGGCAACAAACGAAGTTCTTCACGGTGAATGGCTCCATACAGGCGATATGGCTCAGGAGGATGAAGACGGATTTATTTATCTTGTTGACCGCAAAAAAGATGTTATCATCTCAGGTGGTGAGAATCTCTATCCCGTTCAGATTGAAGATTTCCTTCGTAAGCACGAGGCTGTAAAAGACGTTGCGGTTATCGGTCTTCCCGATGCAAGACTCGGCGAAATTGCAGCTGCGGTCATCGAAATCAAAGAAGGTTATAACACCGACGAAGAAGATATCAACGATTTCTGCCGTGACCTTCCCAGATATAAGCGTCCTCATAAGCTTATTTTTGCTGAAGTACCCCGTAATCCCACAGGCAAAATCGAAAAGCCGAAGCTTCGCAAGATTTACTGTGGCGAAAGCCTTGTAGCTTCTCAGGTTGAAATGAAAATTAATAAATAAAACTTGTATTTACGGTAATAAAGTATTATAATAAATTATTATTTTGATTTATAAAATAGGAGGATGACGGTTTGAAGAAACTGTTTTTAGGTAACGAAGCAGTCGCAAGAGGTCTTTACGAAGCAGGCTGCCGTGTTGTATCAAGCTATCCCGGCACTCCGAGTACGGAAGTTACGGAGTTTGCCGCTACATACGATGAAATTTTCTCGGAATGGGCACCCAATGAAAAGGTTGCAATGGAAGTTGCATTCGGTGCAAGCGTTGCAGGTGCACGTTCATTCTGTGCTATGAAGCACGTTGGCCTTAACGTTGCGGCTGACCCTCTTTTCACAGCATCATACACAGGTGTAAATGCAGGTATGGTTATTCTTGTTGCAGATGACCCCGGTATGCATTCATCTCAGAATGAGCAGGATTCAAGACACTATGCAATGGGTTCAAAAACAATGATGCTTGAGCCTTCCGATTCAGCTGAATGTCTTGATTTCACAAAGCGTGCATTTGAACTTTCTGAAAAGTTCGATACCCCCGTTATTATCAGACTCACAACAAGAGTTGCACATTCAAGAAGCGTTGCACCCGTTGCAGAGAGAGTTGATAACGGTCTTAAAGAATATACAAAAAATCCGCAGAAGTATGTTATGGTGCCCGCAAACGCAAAGGTTAAGCACGTTGCCGTTGAGCAGAGAATTCTTGACCAGATTGCATATTGCGAAAAAGAAGCTGTTGAAAACGGACTTAATAAAGTAGAGTATAACAGCAAGAAAATCGGTGTTATATCTTCAGGTATCTGCTACGAATACGCAAAAGAAGCTCTCGGCGAAAACGCATCATATCTCAAACTCGGCTGCGTATATCCTCTTCCTGTTCAGCTTATAAAGGATTTTACCGCTGAATGCGAAACCGTTTATGTTCTTGAAGAGCTTGACGATTATATCGAAACTCATTGCCGTAAGAACGGTATCGAAGTTATCGGCAAGGATGCATTCACTCTTCAGGGTGAATATTCACAGAGTCTTATTTCAAAGGTTGTTCTCGGCAAAGAAACAGAGTGTATGAAGGCAGATGTAAATATCGTGCCCAGACCTCCTGTTCTTTGTGCAGGTTGCCCCCACAGAGGTCTTTTCTATGCTCTCAAGCAGCTTAACGTTACCGTAAGCGGCGATATCGGATGTTACACTCTCGGTTTCTCACAGCCTCTCGGTATGATTGATACCGTTCTCTGTATGGGTGCTTCCGTATCTGCACTTCACGGCAGAAATGCCGCAAACCCTGAGAACGCAAAGAAGAGCGTTGCCGTTATCGGTGACTCAACCTTCATCCATTCGGGTGTTACAGGTCTTATCAATATTGCTTATAACGCAACTGATTCTGTTGTTATTATTCTTGATAACTCAATCACAGGTATGACAGGTCATCAGCAGAATCCCACAACAGGTAAGAATATCAAAGGCGAGCCTGCAAATGCAGTCAGCCTTGAGGCTCTTGCAAAGGCTGTAGGTATTCAGAACGTTATTGTTGTTGATCCCTATAATCTTGCAGAAACAAAAGAAGGCATCAAGCAGGCTCTTGAAGCAGACGGCCCCGCAGTTGTTATTTCAAGAAGACCTTGTGCACTTCTTAAAACAGTTAAACATAATCCGCCCCTTAAGGTTAATGCAGATAAATGTAAGTCCTGCAAAATGTGTATGAAAATCGGTTGCCCCGCTATCAGTATGAAAGACGGCAAGGCTCAGATTGACTTTACACAGTGCCTTGGCTGTAATGTATGCAGTCAGCTTTGCAAGTTCGGTGCGATTGAATAAAAGGGGAGGAGAGCAGATATGAACAAATCAATTATGATTGTCGGCGTTGGCGGTCAGGGTACACTTCTTGCAAGCCGAATTCTCGGTGCGGCACTTCTTGACTGCGGATACGACGTTAAAGTTTCTGAAGTTCACGGTATGAGCCAGAGAGGCGGCTC
>JAXJVE010000364.1:0-5426 GCA_036308705.1 Acutalibacteraceae bacterium | reverse complement strand
GTCAGGGATATGACCTGCCGTGAATTTTTTGAAAAAATTCTTATTGAACAGCTCAATGCGGGTGGTATCTGCTGTGGCTGGAATTACCGCTTCGGCAAAAATAACGAGGGCGGCTGCGATGAACTTCGTGCTCTTTGCGAGGAATACGGAGTTATTCTTGAAATCAGCGACCCCGTTGATTTTGACGGAAAACCAATCAGTTCAACAAGAATCAGGCAGGCGGTTGAAAGCGGAAACATCGCCCTTGCAAACACTATGCTCGGCAGAGAATTCCGCTATAAACAAGTGGTTGTTGACGGTCAGCACAGAGGCAGACTTATAGGTGCACCAACCATAAATCAGAGGTTTGACGAGGGATTTGTGAAGCCCCGAAAAGGCGTATACGCCTCAGTAACCGTTGTTGACGGCAAAGAATATCCGTCGGTTACTAATATCGGTCTGCGGCCCTCATTTGAAAACGAAGATTTTCGCAGCGAAACCTGTATTTTGGGTTTCAGCGGCAACCTTTACGGAATTGAAATTGAAGTAAGATTGCTCGATTATCTGCGTGATGAAATAAAATTCAGCTCAATTGATGAACTTTCGGCACAGATTTTTAAAGATGCCGAAAAATCAACCGAAATTTTTGAAAAAAGGGGAGGAAACGGCAATGTATGAAACCTGGGAACAGCTTAAAGCTGACTGTATGCAGTGCACAAAATGTGACCTGTGCAAAACAAGAACAAACCTTGTTTTCGGTGTGGGAAGCGAAAAAGCCGAGGTAATGTTTATCGGCGAAGGCCCCGGCGAAAATGAGGATTTACAGGGTGAACCCTTTGTCGGCAGAGGCGGAAAGCTTCTTGATAAATACCTTGAAGCGATTAATCTTGACCGCAAAAAGAACATCTATATTGCGAATATGGTAAAATGCCGTCCGCCCAAAAACAGAGATCCTCTCCCCGACGAGCAGGATAACTGCATTGAATGGCTCAGGGAACAGACAAGGCTTATAAAGCCCAAAATTATTGTGTGTCTGGGCAGAATTTCGGCTCAGAGGCTCATTTCAAAGGATTTCAAGGTAACTCAGCAGCACGGCGAGTTCATCGAAAAAGGCGGAATCCTCTTTATGGGCACTTTCCACCCCGCAGCACTTCTGCGAAACCCCAACCAGAAGCCCGACGCACTCGAAGATTTTCTTGCTCTTGAGCGAAAAATCAAAGAAATCTGCGACCATACATATTGATATTCAAACGGATGCCTTCAAGGTATCCGTTTTTTATTTAAAAACCACTTTACAAATAATAAATTTTGTTACATAATATAAAGTAACCAAATTATAACTAAAAGAGGAAAGAAAATGAAGAAAAACGGAGCAACGGGGAAGAATCTTGCCCTTATCAAAAGATTTTTTCCGTATCTCAGAAAGCATCTCGGAACAGAAGCTGTTGTTCTTTTGTGTGCAATGACTTCCGCTGCCTGTGAAATAGCACTTCCGCTGATTGTAAGAACAATCACCGATACCGATGCGAACGACCCCCAGAAGCTTACGGTCAGCCTTGTTCTCAGCATTGCCGCAGCTTACATAGCTCTCAGGGGGCTTGACAGTTTCGCAAGCTACTGCCAGTCCTATTGGGGACACAAAATGGGCACAAAAATCGAAAACTCAATGCGTGAGGATATGTTTGACCATCTGCAGAAGCTCTCATTCACTTTCTTTGATAACACAAAGGTCGGTCAGCTTATGAGCAGAATGACTTCTGACCTTTTTGATGTTGCCGAATGGGCACACCACTTCCCCGAAATGGTGCTTATGACGGTTGTTAAATTCGTTGCAAGCTTTTTCATTTTTGCAACAATGGATATCCGCTTTGCGGTTGCAATCTTCATTCTTATGCCTCTTATGATACTTTTCACCAAAAAATCACGAACCAAAATGCGTGATACTTTCAAAGAAGGCCGCCATCAGGTGGGCGAAATCAATGCAAGAATTGAGGACAGCCTTCTCGGTGTAAGAGTTGTCCGTTCATTCACCAACGAGAAGATTGAAAAAGAAAAGTTTTCAAAGGGCAACGAGGCTTATGTTCATATCAGAAACAAGAGCCATAAATATATGTCACAGTTCCACGCAACGGTAAAGCTCATTGACGGCATAACATATATTTCCGTTATCGCTCTCGGTGCACTTCTTATGAAAGACGGCATTATGTCACCCGGCGATTTTGCCGCAAGCCTTCTGCTTATTTCAACTCTTCTCGGCTCAATCCGAACAATCGTTGATTTCAGCGAGCAGTTCAGCAGAGGTGTTACGGGTGTTGAACGTTTTGTTGAAATTATGAACGAAGAGCCCGAAATTATTGACAGCGATAATGCTGTTGATATTGAAAACGTTCAGGGCGAAATTGAGTTCAGGGACGTTTCGTTCAGCTATGTCAAGGGCGAAAAACAGATTCTCAATAACCTCAATCTCAAAATCAGAAAGGGCGGCAATGTTGCACTTGTAGGTCCCAGCGGTGGCGGTAAAACAACGCTCTGCAACCTTATTCCCAGATTTTACGAAGCCGAAAGCGGCGAAATCCTGCTCGACGGCAAGAACATAAAAGATATCACCCTTCGTTCGCTCCGTTCAAACATCGGCGTTGTTGCTCAGGATGTTTACCTTTTCTCGGGTACAATCCGTGATAATCTTGTTTACGGTAAAGCCGATGCAACCGATGAAGAGCTTATCGAAGCTACCAAAAAAGCGGGTGCACACGAATTCATCAGTGCTTTGCCTGACGGATACGATACATATATCGGTGAAAGAGGCGTAAAGCTTTCGGGCGGTCAGAAGCAGAGAATCTCAATTGCGAGAGTATTCCTCAAGAATCCTCCCGTACTGCTCCTTGACGAAGCAACTTCGGCACTCGATAACGAGAGCGAAAAGCTTGTTCAGGAATCGCTTGAACGCCTTGCAAAGGGCAGAACAACTCTCACCATTGCCCACAGACTTACAACTATCCGCAACGCAGACGAAATTGTTGTGCTTACCGAAGACGGCATCGCAGAGCAGGGAAGCCACACCGAGCTTATGCAAAAGGGCGGTATCTACAGCAATATGTACAGTATGTACGCAACAATGTAAATAAAAGCAGAAAGGAAAATCATTATGCTTAAAAATATTTCACCCATCATTTCACCCGAACTTCTCAAAATTCTTATGGAAATGGGTCACGGTGACGAAATCGTTATCGGTGACGGCAATTTCCCCTCAGCTTCAATTGCTCAGAAGCTTGTTCGCCTTGACGGTCACGGCGTAAACGAAATCCTTGAAGCAATTCTCAAGCTTATGCCCCTTGATACATATGTTGAGGCTCCCGTTGCCCTTATGGATAACGCAGACCCCTCAAATCCTCCTCCCATCTGGGAAGAATATAAAAAGACAATCGTTGCCGAAGAAGGCGAAAAGAATATTGAACTTGTTGAACGCTTTGCATTCTACGACAGAGCAAAGAAGGCTTATGCCGTTATTGCAACAGGTGAAACCGCAATTTATGCAAACATCATTCTCAAGAAGGGTGTTGTAATTCAGTAATGAATAAAAAAGTTTTAGCCATCGACTTCGGTGCATCAAGCGGCAGAGCAATCATCGGCTCGTTTGACGGCGAAAAAATCTCTCTTGAAGAGGTTCACCGCTTTTCAAACGACCCCGTAAAAGTGGGCGATACGATGTATTGGGATGTGCTCCGCCTTTTCTATAACATAAAGCAGGGCATTGTCAACGCCAAGCTTGCAGGCGGATTCGACAGCATCGGCATTGATACCTGGGGCGTTGACTTCGGTCTTATTGATGAATTCGGCTGTCTGCTTGAAAATCCCGTTCACTACCGTGACGAAAGAACAGTCGGTCTTATTGAAGAATGTGCAAAAACCGTTCCCAACGAAGAATTCTACGGTGCAACGGGTATTCAGTTTATGGAGCTTAACACGGTTTATCAGCTCTACGCACTCAAAAAATACAGACCCCATATTCTTGAGCGTGCGGACAGACTTCTCTTTATGCCCGACCTTTTCGGCTATATGCTTACGGGCAAAATGACAACAGAATATTCAATCGCAACCACCTCACAGATGGTTGACCTTAAAACAAAAGGCTGGGCAACGGGTATTCTTGACAGGCTCGGAATTCCCTCACGCCTTCTCGGTGAAATCAAGCCTTCGGGCAGTGTTCTCGGCAAGGTGAGAAAGGATATCTGTGAAGAATGCGGCATTGATGAGGTTGACGTTATCAGCGTTTGCGGTCACGATACTCAGAGCGCACTCACCGCCGTACCCGCAGAGGATAAGGATTTTGCGTTCCTTTCAAGCGGCACATGGTCGCTTTTCGGAACAGAACTTGAGCAGCCCATCGTCAACGAAAAATCCGTTGCGATGAACGTTACCAACGAAGGCGGCTACGGTGCAACCGTCGGCTTCCTTAAAAATATCATCGGTCTGTGGCTTATTCAGGAAAGCCGCCGCCATTGGAACAGAAACGGCAGCAGCTATTCTTATGCAGACCTCGAAAAACTCGCTCTTGCGGCAGAACCGTTCAAGTGCTTTATCGACCCCGATGCTCCCGAGTTTGTGCCTCACGGCAACATTCCTCAGCGTGTTCGTGAATACTGCGAAAAAACAGGTCAGCCCGTTCCCGAGAGCGTTGGCGAGGTTATGAGATGCATCTATGAAAGCCTTGCGATGAAATACCGCCTCACCCTTGAAAACCTTGAGGATTGCACAGGCAAAACCTACCCCGCAATCCACGTTATCGGCGGCGGTACAAAGGATACACTTCTTTGTCAGCTCACCGCTTCATCGTGCAACAGAAAGGTTGTTGCAGGCCCGATTGAAGCAACCGTTCTCGGCAATATTGCCGTTCAGCTTCTCTCCTGCGGCGCTCTCGAAAGCATTGAGCAGGCACGAAAAGTTGTTAAAGCAAGCGAAAACACAGTTGAATATACCCCCGAAAATCCCGACGCATGGGCAGAAGCCTATGAGAGATTCAAGGCGGTAATCAAATAAAAATTAATACACTTCAAACATAGAAAGGAAGATACTATTATGGCAAAAAGCAGACTTATCGGCGATTACCCCGTTATCGGTATCCGCCCCATCATCGACGGCAGAAGAGGACCCCTTAAGGTAAGAGAATCACTTGAAGACCAGACCATGAATATGGCAAAGGCAGCAAAGGCTCTCTTTGAGGAAAATCTCCGCTATTCAAACGGCGAACCCGTAAAGGTTGTTATCGCTGACACAACAATCGGCAGAGTTGCTGAAGCAGCAGCTTGTGCAGCAAAGTTCAAGAAGGAAGGCGTTGACATCACCCTTTCAGTTACTCCCTGCTGGTGCTACGGCTCAGAAACAATGGATATGGATCCCACAACTATCAAGGGCGTATGGGGCTTCAATGCAACTGAAAGACCCGGTGC
>JAXJVE010000363.1:0-5241 GCA_036308705.1 Acutalibacteraceae bacterium | reverse complement strand
TCATAACCACCCTGTAAGAATAGATATTGCGGGTACTCAGGAGTCAATTGCAAAAATTGATGCCGATTTGCTTTACAGACTTTATAAAAACTTCTATAATCCTTCAAATATGATTCTCAGCGTATGCGGTGCAATCGAGCCTCAGGAAGTTTTTGATATTGTTGACAGATGTATCAAGTCTTCAGACGGCAAGGCGGCGGAAAGAAAGTTTGTCAAAGAAAGTCCGCTTCCTGTTAAGAATTATATTGAAGAAAAACTTTCGGTTGCTCAGAAGCAGTTCCTTCTCGGCTTTAAGGAAGATCTCGATGAGCCTCTTCTCAGCCTTGAGGATGAAATTGCATCGCAGATGCTTGTTGAAGCTATTGCAGGTAAGTCTTCACCGCTTTTCAAAAAACTGATTGATGAGGAGCTTATTGATATGGGCTTCGGCGGTGAAATGTTCAACGGCTTCGGATTCTCTTGCGTTATGTTCGGCGGTACAAGTAAAGACCCCGATAAGGCTTGTGAAATTATCAGAAACGAACTTAACCGCTGTAAGGCTGAGGGCGTTGACCCCGCTGCATTTGAAAGGGCAAAACGCAAGTTCTACGGCAGATATGTTATGAGTTATAACGATATTGACGACGTTGCAAATCTTATGATGAATCTTCATTTCAACGGATATGAACCCTTTGCGGAACTTGAAGCTTGCAAAAACATCACGCTTGAAAAGGTACAGAAAAGGCTTGAGGCAATAAAAAATGAAGCTTCGGCAGTTTCCGTTATCGTTCCCATAGAATGAGAAAGGAATTATCAGAATGAGCGATTTTACAACAGTTATATTCAACAAGCTCGGCGAAAATCCGATTGAGTTTGAAGTTCCGAGTATTCTTGCCGAATTTTCACTTTTCGGCAATCCGATTACAATTAAATTCTACGGTGCAATTATTGCATTCGGCTTTCTGCTTGCCGTTCTTTTCGGCGGCAGAATGGCCTATAAATGGAAGATGAGCCTTGATAAAATGATTGATGTGCTTATTTACGGCACAATTGCGGGCATCATCGGTGCAAGACTTTATTATGTTTTCTCAAAATGGGATTATTACGGCGAACATCCCGGTGAAATAATCAAAATCTGGGAGGGCGGTCTTGCAATTTACGGCGGTATTATCGGCGGCGTTATTGCGGCATTTATTGTTTGTAAGGTAAGAAAAATGAATTTCTGGAATCTTTTTGATATTGCGGGAATGAGCCTTCTCATCGGTCAGGGTATCGGCAGATGGGGTAACTTCACAAATCAGGAAGCATTCGGTACAAACACAACCCTTCCCTGGGGTATGTGGAGTCAGAAGGTTCACGATGATATTGTTCTCAACGCAGCGGAACACGCAGAAAAAGGTTTTACTGTTAATGCGGATTTGCCTGTTCACCCCACCTTCCTTTATGAGTCACTCTGGTGTCTTCTGGGTGTGCTTGTGCTTTACATAATCTGCCAAAAGGCAAGAAAGTTCAGCGGTCAGGTTGCACTTTGCTACGGTATATGGTACGGCCTTGAAAGAACCATTGTTGAAGGTCTGAGAACAGACAGCCTCTATATTGCGGGCACAACTATCCGCACTTCACAGGCACTCTCAATGGCAATTGTTGTTGTGTGTGCGACTCTTCTTGTGGCTCTTCTTATCAAATATAAAAAGAACCCCAAGCCCATCGACGGCGTTGATTTCTATCTTGAAGAGGAACTTAAAAAGAATGCCGCTCAGGCAAAAGGAGAATAAAAATGGCAAAGATAATTGACGGTAAGGCAATAAGAGAATTTAATCTTGATAAAATATCGGAGCAGGTTGAAGCTCTCAAGGAGCAGGGGATTCTCCCCACTCTTGCGGTTATAATCGTAGGCAGCGACCCCGCATCAAGAATTTATGTCAACAATAAAAAAGCGGCTTGTGAAAGAACAGGTATGCGTTCGCTTGAATATGCTCTTCCCGAAGAAACAACAACCGAAGAGCTTCTTGAACTTATTGATAAACTCAATGCTGATAAAACGGTAAACGGTATTCTCTGCCAGCTTCCCGTACCCAGGCATATCAACAAAAACGAAGTGCTTGAAAGAATTCTTCCCGAAAAGGATGTTGACTGTTTCCATCCCGAAAATGTAGGCAAGCTCTGTATAGGTAACGGCGGTCTTGTTCCCTGTACACCGATGGGTATGGTCAAGATGCTTGAATACGAAGGCGTTGACCCCACAGGTAAGCATTGCGTAATCATAGGCAGAAGCGATATCGTAGGCAAGCCCATGGCAATGCTTATGCTTGCAAGGAATGCAACGGTTACGGTTTGCCATTCAAAGACCGTTAATCTTTCAGAAATCACAAATCAGGCTGATATCCTTGTTGCCGCTGTCGGCATTGCAAAGTTTGTTAAAGCCGATATGGTCAAAGAAGGCGCAATCGTGCTTGACGTAGGTATGGACAGAGATGAAAACGGCAAGCTCTGCGGTGATGTTGATTATGATGCAGTCAAAGAAAAGGCATCAATGATAACTCCCGTGCCCGGCGGCGTAGGTCCCATGACAATCGCAATGCTTATGAGAAACACTCTCACAGCCGCAAAGATGCAGAATAATATAGTATAAAAATATTTTAAAAAACATTTGACAACAGTTGACTGTTGTGCTATAATCCTATATGCCGCATATTCGGGGCGGGTGAGTTATGCCCAAAAACAGATACATTCTGTGCCTCAGGTAACCCAGTTATAAGTGTTACAAGAATAGCGAGTCTTAAAGAAAAGGATGATATTCCGATGTACGCAATTATCGAAACAGGCGGCAAGCAGTATAAGGTACAGGCCGGCGATGTAGTATTCATCGAAAAGCTTGACGCAGAAGAAGCAAGCGAGTACACCTTTGACAAGGTTATCGCAGTTGGAACCGACGACGGTATCACCGTTGGTGCTCCCTATGTTGACGGAGCAAGCGTTTCAGCAAAGATTGTCAAGAACGGCAAGGCAAAGAAAATTACCGTTATGACTTACAAGCCCAAGAAGAACTCAAAGAGAAAGATGGGCCACAGACAGCCTTACACTAAGGTTGAAATCTCTGCTATCAACGCATAAGAAAACAGACCTATGATAAAGGTCAGATTCTTAATCGGTAACAAACAGCTACAAGGCTTTGAAATAAGCGGTCACGCAGGCTATGCCGAAAGCGGCAAAGATATTATCTGTGCTTCGGTTTCTTCAGCAGCATATATGGCGGCAAACACAATAACCGATGTTATCTGTGCAAACGCCGATGCAACAGCAGAGGACGGCAGAATGTGTGTAACCCTTAATCAACCGAACGAGCAGGCTCAGGCAGTGCTCAGAGGTCTGGAGCTTCACTTGACGGAGCTTTCAAAGCAATATCCCGAAAACATCAAAATAATCTACGGAGGTGTAAAGAATGCTTAAGATAAATGTACAGCTTTTCGCTCATAAAAAAGGTATGGGTTCAACCCGTAACGGCCGTGATTCAGAGTCAAAGAGACTTGGTGCAAAGAGAGCAGACGGTCAGTTCGTTCTCGCAGGCAACATTCTCGTTAGACAGAGAGGTACACACATCCATCCCGGCAACAACGTTGGCAAGGGTTCAGATGATACACTCTTCGCTCTCATCGACGGTACAGTAAAGTTCGAGCGTATGGGTAAAGACCGCAAGAAGGTCAGCGTTTACGCTGTTGAGCAGTAATTTACTAAAAACCAATCCGCTATGCAATCGCATAGCGGATTTTTTCTTTTATTCAACTGTTACCACAAAGTCAACCGTGTGATTTTTCCATTTGGCGGTCACAAACGTCTGACCTTGCGAAACGGGTTTTATGTAAGTGCCGTTAACTTTAATTATGTTTTCATCATAATTGCTCAGCGTAACTCCTCTGAGTATTTTTTGACTGTCAAGGGTGGCATCAAACTTATAAACATTAACAAAACAGCCAATGTCCGATTTTGAAAGCACGTATTCGTGGGGGGTTGTTGAAATGCCTATATAATTTGCATACCACGAAGGTTTGTTGAATTCGGTAACTGTTTTTGCGTTCTGATTTTCATAATCTGAAAAATCGGGTGCGTCAATCAGCGAAATATCAACTTTGTGCATTCTTGTGGGCCAGAATCCCCATTCATCGCCGTAAGCGTAAGCAATAAAAACGTTATCCTCAAGCCTGATATGACCGTTTGGTCTTGATGAAATTCCGCTGTTGTGGCAACAATGGCTGATGTTTGTTTTGAGAGAGTATGATTCGGTGAAAGTCAGCCCGTCGTTTGACATATAAATTCCGATTGAACTGTCTTCGGTGAATCTGTCTATTGTGTTAACGGCAATAAATTTGCCGTAATCTTCAATGTATTTTACGTCTGCCGAGTCACTTGCACCGCTGAGGTGAGTAATTGCAACGCCCTGATACTGTATTGTTGCAGGCCAGTTTTCGTTTGTTGCATCTGCGGTTGCAACTCTTGTCTGGTTAAGTGCGCCGTCACGCCAAGTATAATAAATATATAACGTGTCGCCAATAACAACAAAACTCGGCTCGCCTGCACCGAAAGTTGCAGGGTCACCCGTATAATCGATGAAAGGCACGGGTTTACCGCCCCAACCGTTGCCGTTCCATTTCTCATAAGGACCTTCGGGTCTTTTTGAACGGGCAACAAAAACGTTGTTATCAATGCCATCCTCGTTGGTTGTAGAAGTATATCCGAGATAATAATAATCACCGATTTTAACAACACCGGGGTCACAGCAGGAATAAAAATCAGGAGAATCGGGGGTAGGCGCAAGCACTTTTAATTCATCTGTCCAGGTTTCACCGCCGTCGGGAGAGTGTCGGTATGATATCCAGTCCCATTCGTCGAGTCTGCCTGGTGCAGCAAAAAATGCATCAATGCTTCCGTCAGCGTTATAAAGAAGAGTCGGGCCGTATCTGTAGCCGAAATCAACGCCTTCGGTAAGTTTATATATATCTTTGCCTGTGTCGGGTGCGGTTACTTTGATGAATTTTGATTCATCGGGTTCAACCGATAACTCGGTATCGCTGTATGCTCTGTTTTCAAACGGAGTATATTCCGCAACAGGTGCGGCAATTATGCCGAGAGATATAAGAATTGAAGCAAAAAATTGAATAATCTTAATCATTTGTATTATCTCCGATTTCAGGTTTTATCTGTCCATATATCGACTTTGATTACGGCTCGGTTTTTGCATATTTCAAAAGCTTTTGAAAGCAATGC
>JAXJVE010000362.1:0-1961 GCA_036308705.1 Acutalibacteraceae bacterium | reverse complement strand
GCCGCCGCAAGGGTTATATGATTGACCTTATGAATATGTCGCTTGAGCATATGATTGCTGAGGGATATGACTATTCGCTTCTCGGCGGTCAGAGGCAGAGATATGAATATTTCGGCTATGTGCCCGCAGGCAACGGTATGAATTTTACCATCAATAAAGGTAACATCAGCCGTATCCGTAACGGCAATACAGAAACGGATTTCATCTTTGAAGCACTTGACGAAAACAATGCGGATGCAATTGCAAAAATCAAGGCTCTTTATGATAATTCACCTTTCCGTGCAGAGCGTAAAGAGGAAGAAATGTTTGATATTCTCCGCAGTTGGGGTTGCAAGCCCTATGTTGTTTATTGCGGCGGAGAATTCAAGGGATATTTTGTTATGAAAAAGGGATATCTTGCAGAAGTCAAAGCGGTAAATACCGAAGATTTGCTTGATATTATTCTTTGCATTATCAAGGCTTCCGAGAATGAATCCGTGAATTTCACCGTCCCCGTTTATGATACGGAAACCTGTGATTTTATGTCAAAAAGAGCCTGCGGAATGTCACTTTGTCATGTTGAACAGCTCAATATTTTCAACTATGCAAATTTCATTGAAGCATTTCTCACGGTGAAGGCGGAGAGAATGAATCTCTGCTCAGGCACTCTCAACGTGCTTGTTCACGGCTACGCAAAAGACGAAAAACTTGCAATCACTGTTGACGGCAAGAACGTTACCGTTGCCGAAACAGATGCAACCCCCGATGTTGAGCTTGATAATCTTGAAGCAATAGCTTTCTTTGCGGGTCAGTATGCGGCAAAACGCCTTTCACTCCCCGCATTCGCACAGAATTGGTTCCCCGTTGACTTCTTTATGTACGGTCTTGATAATGTCTGATTCGGTGCGAAGCGACCCTTAACTTTGCACTTCAGATCAGCGTTCGGATTAAAAATTGTCTAATTTTGCGTTACTCTATTGACTATTTTAAAAAATAAAGTTATATTATATGCGTATATTTATTTCAAGGAGGAAATAATCCAATGAAAGTATTTATGATTGGCGGCACAGGTCTTCTCGGCTGCGAAGCTGCAAGAATCTTCATCGAAAGAGGACATCAGGTTAAGAGCGTTGCTCTTCCCCCTCTTCCCCAGGGTGCACCCATCCCCGAAGAAATGGAAATCGAGCTTTGCAACATCTACGAAAAGACAGATGATGAAATCAAGGCAATTATGGCAGGCTGCGATTGCTTCGTTTTCGCTGCAGGTATTGACGAAAGAGTTGAGTTCCCCGCACCCGTTTACGATGCATACTATAAGTACAACATCGCTCCCCTCAAGAGAATTCTTCCCCTCTGTAAAGAAATCGGCATGAAGAATGCTGTTATCCTTGGCTCATACTTTGCATATCTTGCAAAAGAAAGACCCGATATGAAGCTTACAGAGAAGCATCCCTATATCAAAAGCCGTATTGATCAGGAAGAAGTTGCATTCTCATTTGCAGATGAGAATTTCGACGTTGCAGTTCTTGAACTTCCCTATATCTTCGGCACACAGCCCGGCAGAAAGCCCGTTTGGGTTATCCTCATTGAGCAGATCAAGATGATGGATAAGCTTCCCTTGACAATGTATCCCGGCGGCGGTACAGCTATGCTTACAGTTCGTCAGGTTGGTGAAGTTATCGTTGGTGCAGCTGAAAAGTCAAAGGGTGCAAAGGCATGGCCTATCTCAATGTATAACCAGACCTGGAAGGAATTCCTCAAGATTGTTTACGCAGCAAGAGGTATGGGCGAAAACAGAAAGATCCTCAGCGTTCCCCCCTGGATGATGCGTATGGGTCTCGGCAAGGTTAAGAAGGAATATGCTGAAAAGGGCATTGAAAGCGGTATTGACGTTGACGGACTTGCAGATATTATGGATATCAATCTCTTTATCGATCCCAAGTACAGCATCGAGCTTGGTGCAACTGAGGACGATATCAGGT
>JAXJVE010000361.1:0-3400 GCA_036308705.1 Acutalibacteraceae bacterium | reverse complement strand
GTCAATATTGAGTATGAGCGTGACGGTGAAACAAAGGTTGCCGAAACTATGCTCGGTTTTTCAATTCCGAGCGTCAAAAGCAATCTTCACGGCAATGTAGGTTATATCAAAATCAGCGGCTTTTATAAAAATACCGCCTCTGAATTCAGGGCGGCAGCAGAAAAACTTATTGAAAACGGTGCTGAAAGTCTGGTTTTTGATGTAAGAAATGTTTCGGGCGGTACAATTGATTATGCGGCACAGGTGATTGACGTTATCGTGCCTGCAATTTCAAAAAATATTGCGGTTGCAAAAGATAAAAACGGCGATGTATATAAAAACAAAATATATACCGCAGAAAACAGCAACATCACTCTTCCGTTTGCAGTTCTTATAAATAACGGTACAAGCGGCCCCGCAGAGCTTTTTGCCTGCGATATGAGAGATATAAGTCAGGCTCATCTTATCGGCACAAAAACCGCGGGTGTCGGCACAATGCAGGAGATTTTCACTCTCAGCGACGGCGGTGCGGTACTTCTTACCGTTGCTCTTGTTGAGCCCAACGGCGGTGAAGCTGCCGTATATAACGGAGTGGGAATCGAGCCTACGGTTGAAGTTACGCTCAATTCAAACAGCTATAATCTTGAACTTCTTACCGCAGAACAGGATAATCAGCTTTCAACGGCACTTAATATGTTGGCATCTTAAAATTTTCGGCGAAGCTCAACCGCTTTACCGAGAACAGTAACGGGAAGTTCATCAATTTCCTTATATGAAAACAGCATAGGTTCAAATGCAGGATTTTCAGGCACAAGCAAAAGGCTTGTGCCTTTTTTTATTACTCTTTTAACGGATACGTCGCTCGGCCCTATGGCAACTGCCGCAATATCTCCGCTTTTAACTTCGGCACGGCGGCTGATGATAACAGTATCATCAAGCTGAAGGGTAGGGTACATACTTCCGTCGTTTACCGTCAGAGCAAAAAATTCAACTCTGCCGAGTTTTTCTTCAGCTGTTTCTGCGTTTATACGCTCAAATCCCGGAATAAGATTTTCGTCTTTTGGTTTTTCAAGCCCCAGAAGAACTTCAACAGAAACGCCGAATACCTGAGCAAGCAATGTCAGACTGTTTCTGTCGGGAACGGTTCTGCCGTTCTCCCATTGGCTGACAGCGGTTTGATGTACACAGCAGAGCTCAGCAAGTTTTTGCTGAGAAATCTTCTTTTCCAATCTCAGTTTTTTTATTATATTCATTATTTATCGCTCCTTGTTGTTCTGATTCTAATTATTAGCGAAACTATTACGGTTGTCAAGAGAAATTTGCGAAAATTTTGAAATTATATTGACAAACAAACAAATGTTCACTATAATCAATAGTGTAACTATTAAATGAAGGAGGCACAAATGATTAAAAGAGCATCAAAAAGTGAAGTGAAAGTGGCTTTTCCGAGCAAAGAAGAGATGAAAACGGCACAACTTGTCTGTTGCGGCAGATGTTGTACTCAATGTGAAAGCCCTGCTGAATATGCGTGGCGGAAGAGGGAGGTTGATATGGCAAGTCTTCTTGAACTTGCGATTGAAAATGAGCTTACACCTACCGAGCGTGAGGTGGTGAAACTTTATTGGTATGATTCCGAGACCGTTACTTCTATCGCAAACCGAAAAGGTATAAATCCGTCTGCGGTCAACAGAACTCTTTTGCGTGCAAACGAAAAACTCGAGAATGTGCTCAAATATGCCGTTCTGTATCAGAACGAACTGAATAACGAGAATGTGGTTCCGATTATTCTGGGAAGGGCAAGGGTTATTGCGGCGGCAAAAAATATGACGGGTAACACAACAGGCGAAAGAATAACGATTTTGCGGCGTTCACGGAACATAACAAAGGATAAACTTGCTTTGGCATTGGGTATAAGCAAAAAAAGGCTTGAGAATATTGAAAACAATGTAATACCCGACGGCAATGAACTTTTATTGCTCAGTGTTTTCTTTGATGTAACTGCGGATTATATTTTGAAAGGAGAATCGGATGAATAATAAAAAATCTCTCAGGCAACTCGGCGAAGAATATGAAAATGCGGCAGCACAGGTAAAAAGAAGGATAGATAAAAAAAGGGCTCAGCTCAGAGCATTGAAAGACAGCATTTGTTCAAACGATGCTTATGAGTTAAAAAGAGAACTTCAGCTTCTTTATGCGGAACACAGAGAAGCGGTTGAAATTGCGGAATATCTGAAAAACTATTATGAACCGCATTGCGGAAAACGTGAACTTTTCAGTTATAAATGAAAATTATCTTGACAAATAAAATATATTTATATATAATATTATCTGCTTCTCAGTGAGGCAGAAAAGGACGTTTAGCTCAGCTGGTAGAGCATTCGCTTGACGTGCGAAGGGTCAGCGGTTCGAGTCCGTTAACGTCCACCAAGCAAAAATCCGAGCTTAATGCCATACGGCAATAAGTTCGGATTGCTTTATTATTTGAAAGGCGGTAATAAAATGAAAAAGGTGATTGCTTTTATGTTAAGTGCTGCAATGATTTTTAGCTGTGCGGTATCTTCAAATGCTGCATTCAATGCCCCCGATCTTACCAACGAACAGTGGAATGTTCTTTATGATGAGCATTTCGGCGACAATACTTTGCCTATGCTTTGCGTTGGTGCAAATGAAACCGAAGTCAGTCTTTGCTGGCACGCAGATAAATCAACTGCAAAGGCAGAGGTTCTTTTCTCAAAAAATGCGGATATGTCCGATGCGAAAAAATATACAGGTACTGTAACAGATGCCGAAAACGATACTCAGCTTGTTTGCAGAGTAACCGTTGACGGCCTTGAAGAAAACACAACATATTATTATCAGTGGAATACCGATAACGGTCTGAGCAAAATCTGTAAATACGAAACAAAGTCGTTCTCAAACCATAAGGCACTTATTGTGGGCGATATTCAGATTACCGAACATCTTGAAAATCAGTCGGCTGAGGGTTACGGTTGGAACAGCCTTCTTGCACAGGCACTCGAAAAAAATCCCGATATCAGCTATTTGCTTACACCCGGCGATAACACATCTTCAGGTCAGACCTATGAAGAGTGGCAGACTCTTCTCACTCCCGAAGTGATGAGAGAGCTTCCTATGGCAATGGCAATCGGTAACCACGATAAAAAGGGTATGACCTATAATTATTACACCAATATGCCCAACGAATATTACGGCAATTTCTTCTATGGGCTTGACCGTGATTTCTGGTTCCGTTATGGCGATGTACTCTATCTTTTCTATGATTCAACATCGGGTAACGCTCCCGACCACCTTGCAATGACAAAAGAGGCTGTACGCCTTAACCCCGATGCAAAATGGAGAATCGGTGTTGTTCATCACGGCATTTACGGTGCGGGCGATTCAATCGGCGATATGGAAACCG
>JAXJVE010000360.1:0-3114 GCA_036308705.1 Acutalibacteraceae bacterium | reverse complement strand
CATATAAATTACTTAACAACGACGAAGTAAAAGCACTTTTTGACGGATGTCTGGTTACTGTAGGAACAGAAACCTACGGTTTTTGGAATATGTATAACTTCCGCCCTGACGGCAATTTTACCACTGCAGGCGGATTCATCAAAGGAGGAACAGAATTTCTTCCCAACACCAACAAATTCCGTCAGAACGACAGACCGTGGAGTTGTGAAAACGGTATTGTCACTCTTAATATTGACAATACAGGCACAAAGGATGCCGCAAGTTATCAGGTAAGGATGCTGAAAGAAGGATATTACATTCTGAACGTTGCGGGAAATGATATTCCGACTCATCTGCTCATTCAGGCTAACGAAGACGGAACATTTGCTTATTCTTACAAATAATTCCAACAAAAAAAGCACTTGCATTTTGCAGGTGCTTTTTCTTTTGAATAAATCCCTTGCAGAAATTCTGAAATATGATACAATATCTGCAGAGGAAATTAATATAAAATTTATTCAATTGACTGTTTGGATTTTTTTGGATGTGATTATATAAACCGCAATCGGCAGAATAAATGTAATCAACATAACGGCTATGAATGTATATTCAGGCCATACCTTGCCGATATCAATAGTTTCCCATCTGTAGTTTATTGAATCAAACGAGAATGCAGGGGCAATAAATAAAAGTGCAGAACAGCTGAGCGGTACAAGAAACCATTCTGCCGCACCCAAAGAACCTGCAAAATCAGACAAAGCAAAAACGCCTGCGGCGATAATTCGCGAAATTATCGGGAAAGCAACGGCAAACATCATTCCGATAAAAAAGGTCTTTTTCTGCTTTTTTGCACACATTACGGCTGAAACGATCAGAGCAAACATAAATAAAAGCGAAAAAGCAACACTCAGAAATGGCGGAGAATCAAAAAGTTCTATCATTTCAACAAAGAGAATACAGCCTGACATAACAAGTCCCACGGTCCACATAGCATAGGTTACAAAGAATCCCGATACAAACTGTTTTATACTTTTTTTATTGATTTTTACCATAGTTTTCACTCCTTTCCTGTAATTTCATCGTATTATATTTTTATTACAGAATTATTAACTCCGAATTACAAATTATTACAATATTACAAGGTGAAAATATGAAAATAATTGCACATATACATACTGATTTTACATCAAAATTCGGCATACCCCGTCAGAGCGGACTTGTTGATGAGCTTGAAGCAACAATTGTTTTTGAGCCTGAATACCGTAACCCCGATGCACTCAGAGGTATTGAAGAATATTCACATCTGTGGCTTATATGGCAGTTTTCGGAATGTGTCGGTAAAGAATGGTCACCGACGGTAAGACCGCCAAGACTCGGAGGCAACAAAAGAATGGGTGTTTTTGCAACCCGTTCACCGTTCAGACCGAATCCCGTCGGACTTTCAAGCGTAAAGCTTATCGGCGTTGAAAAAACGGCGGAATACGGCTGTGTTATCCGTGTTGCGGGTGCAGATATGCTTGACGGCACACCGATTTATGATATCAAACCCTATCTCCCCTATGTTGACTCACACCCCGATGCAAGCAACGGCTTTGCACTCAACGAAAAAGAAGGCAGGCTTGATGTTGAGTTCCCCGAAGAAATGCTTGAAATCATACCCGATTCAAAACAGAAAGCTCTCATCGAAGTGCTTTCGCAAGACCCGAGACCCGGTTACCAGAACGAGCCTGACAGAATCTACGGAATTGAGTTTGCAGGATATGATGTAAGATTCAGGGTTGACGGCAACAATCTTAAAGTTATTGAAATAATCAAATAAAAAGTCCTCGGAATCATCAGAATTCCGAGGATTATTTTTTAGGGTTGGGGCACGATGGGATGATCTTCGCTCACGTACTCAATTGTTATGAAATTATTTCTCTTTGCATAAGCCCATTTCATTCTGAATGCTTTGCAGGCACCGTCAACAGGCATATAAAGCTGACATTCGTTTCCTCTGAAAACCTTTGCACCGAGTTCAACGCTGCCGTCTTTTGTTTCTGCAATATCGCTGCCTTCCGTAAAGGTTACTTCTCTGCCATAAATTTTAAGGGTAACTTTACCTTTTTCGCGGATATCCTCACCGCCTGCAAATCTTATCAGGGTTGCAAATGCGATATACCATTCACCGTTTTCGCATACGGCAGGTGTTGACATATTGCAAAGGCCGAGGTCAACGCCCTTGTAATATACTCTTGTTCTGCCTTCGCCGAATACGGGAGCTATACGGTAGGGTCTGATTTCGTCTTTGGATTTGTCGATAATACATTCATCAACAATTCTGCCGTCGTTAAGCTCGCTGATAAGAGTAACCTTATCGCCGTCAACCTCAACAAGAGCAAAAGCAGCAACTTTTTCTTCCTGAGGATAGAATGATGCGTGCCAGATTTTATCAGTTGTTTTTGTTCCGGGCGGATTATAGTTGCTGTTGCCGAGTTCATAATGAACCGTACCCTGTGAGGGTTTATCAAAAAGCTCCTCATTCTTTATCGGGAATGAACGTGAGAAGTTATGCTCGTGACCCGAGAAAAGAATATCGAGCATTTCCATACCTTCACGCACCATAGGATATGTATCATCGTTTGCAAGGTTCGGGCCTGCGTAATAAATCGGGAAATGATGAGAGCCAAACTTCCATGTTTTATCGCTCTGTGCAATATCCTTTTTTGCCCATTCATTCATAAGTTCAGGTTCATTCACACCGAAAATATTGAAATGAGCGTTACCGTAATCAAACGAATAAATTTCAGTCTGCCAGCCTTCGGGGCCGTTTTTGGGATATGAATATTCAAGCTGAGTGTTGAAGAAAGCGGCAGGTTCTGCATAATAGCGGTTCGTTTCTTCTGGGAAATAAAATTCAAATCCTCTGTTATCGTGGTTGCCGCAAGCCATCATATAGGGATAGTATTCGATTATTCCCTCCATGCCTTCAAACATTGCGTTCCACTGTATTTCATGCTGACCGCAGTTTGTGTTGTCACCTGCAGTAAGAATAAACTTAATGTCGGGGTGCTTTGCAAGCGTTTCCTTAAGGAAAGCGTTCAGGGCGTTATAATCGGGATTATAATGGTCGGTTTCCTTCTGATGGTCGGAAAT
>JAXJVE010000359.1:0-1483 GCA_036308705.1 Acutalibacteraceae bacterium | reverse complement strand
GTGAATAATGAAAAGTGAATAGTTAAGGGTCTGCGACGCTTAATTATATTCGGGTAAGGGCAGAGCCCTTCCGAAACTTTTCACTCTTCACTTTTAACTTTTCACTCTTTTGTTTGCCTCAGCAAATAACAACCTTATCTTCCGACTTGATGATTTCACCGATGATGTATGCATCTTCGCCGTTTGCCTTGAGCACTTCAAGAGCTTTTTCTGCATCTTCCTTAGCAACAACAATGCTCATACCAACACCCATATTGAATGTGTTGAACATATCTCTTTCGGGGATGTTGCCTGTTTTTGCAATAAGGTCAAAGATGGGAAGAATTCTGAGTGAAGCCTTGTCAATCTTTGCACCGAAGCCGTCGGGAATGCTTCTGGGGATATTCTCATAGAAGCCGCCGCCTGTGATATGTGAAACAGCCTTTACTGTTACTTCTTCAAAGAGAGCAACCATGGGCTTAACATAAATCTTGGTGGGAGTGAGAAGAGTTTCGCCTACTGATTTGCCGCCGAGCTCTGCAACGGGAGTTTTGATATCTGCGTTTTCAACGTCGAATACCTTACGAACAAGTGAGAAGCCGTTTGAATGAACACCGCTTGAGGGAAGAGCGATAACAACGTCGCCTTCAACCATCTTTGAGTTGTCGAGAACCTTATCCTTATCAACAACACCTACGCAGAAACCTGCAAGGTCGTATTCGTCAACGGGATAGAAGCCGGGCATTTCAGCTGTTTCACCGCCGATGAGAGCGGCATTTGACTGAACGCAGCCTTCTGCGATACCCGAAACGATTTCTGCAATTCTTTCGGGAACGTTTTTGCCGCAAGCAATATAGTCAAGGAAAAGAAGGGGCTTTGCACCGCAGCAAACGATATCGTTTGCACACATTGCAACGCAGTCGATACCTACTGTATCGTGCTTATCCATAATGAATGCGAGCTTGAGCTTTGTACCAACGCCGTCGGTACCGCTTACGAGAACGGGCTTTGCGATGCCTGTAAGGTCAAGTTCAAAAAGACCGCCGAAGCCGCCGATGTCTGACATAGCACCTGCTGTGAGAGTTCTCTTGATGTGGGTTTTCATAAGTTCGACTGCTTTGTAGCCGGCGGTAATATCAACGCCTGCTGCTGCGTAGCTTTCGCTGAAGCTTTTTTCCATAATTTATTCCTCCTGTGAATTTTCACATATTTTATATTAATTAATAAATCAGCCTTTGCCGTTCCAGCAATAAGTACATACACAGTCCTCAGGCAGACCGATTGCTTCGATAAGACCTGAGATGCTCTGGTATGCAAGAGTTGTGAGCTTAAGCTCTTTGCAGATGATTTCACGAAGCTTCTTGCCTCTTTCGGTTGAAGCGTCGCAATATTCATCAATGTATTTGTCGCCTTCTTTGCCTTCAAGGTCGTGAATAACACGGCGGGCAATAAGGTCGTCATCCGAAGTGTTGCGGGAGAAGTTGAGGTATCTGCATCCGTACAT
>JAXJVE010000358.1:0-3127 GCA_036308705.1 Acutalibacteraceae bacterium | reverse complement strand
TTATCTTCACCGCAGTCAAGAAGAATTCCCCATATATTTCCCATACGGAAACTGTAATAGGTGTTACCGAGATAAGTAGGTGTATAATCGGCAAACTTCTCGGCAAAATTGCCCCTCAAATCGTGATTGCCTCTTGAAAAGACGGTAGGTATCTCACCTTTGGTCAATCGTGAACATATTTTGTATATGTTCATAAATTTAGATGGGTTACTGCTGTCTTCAATAACATCACCGTTCAGAATCAGAAAATCAATTTTACCGAAAGTTTCTGCAGCTTTTATCGGCTCGTTAATGTTGTTATGAGCATCGGCGATATGATAAGCCCTGATGTTGTTTTCGGGTACAGGATAAAACTTGTATGTTTTTTCGATTACATCTTTTGTTTTTGAAAAATATGCTTTTCTTTTGATAATCGGACGGATGCATACTGTATATTTTTTAGCATTATCAAGTTCGTCAGCAGGCACTTCAACCTTGTGTATCTTATTTCTCGAACACATAATACCGTTGGATTCATCATAATAATATTTTTCACCAACCTTAACAAAGAAAAAGCAGGCTTTTTCACAAGGCATCATAATCTGATAATATTTATTAACCGAAAAAACCGCAGGATCATATTTGAAATATGTGTTCATATCAATTCTCCTTCTATAAACATTATGCTTTTGCATATTCGGAAAGCAATGTATGATTATTCATCGGTTTACAGCAATTTTCTGTTCTGACAGATGACCATTTACGTTCGATTTCAGCCGCCGAATCATTATTTATATCAACAACATTATCGGGGTTATCCGAGCCCATCATAAACCATTCGCTCGTTTCACCCTCGGGGCAATGTCCTTTGTAAGTCCACGTCTGCCAGTTATATGAACATTCGCCGAAAAGCTTTAAAATATATTCCCAGGTTGCGGTTCCTCGGCAAGGGGAGAATTCACCTGCAAGCACGGGTACATTGAAATTCTTGCTTGCGTTGTGTGTAGTGACATCTTTAAAGCTTTCGTTTGAATCATCATAAAGGTGATACTGATACATAACATTTTCCCATCCTCGCTCCGACGGATGAGGAATATCGTCAGGTGTCCAGATTGCTTCAAGTGTTATGATATGTTCAGGGTCGTTCACTCTGACCGAATTATAGAGTAAAGAATAGACATCGTGATACTTGCTGTTGACTTTATCCTCGCCCTCATAATCGCACATCGGCTCATTCATCAGGTCATAGGCGGCAACTGTTCCGTTACCTGCAAAATGGCGGGCAATTTCGCTCCATAATTCACAGGCGAGCGAACGGAAACGAGCACCTTCTTCGGTTTCATCATAAAGTTTGCAATGATTTAAACGGCAGCTGTGATGAGCAATACTCTGATGACCGGGTACACCGTGCATATCAAGAATAACATAAATTCCTCTTTTACCGCATTCCTCAACAACCCAGTCAAGGCGTGAAAAATCAATGTCGCCGTTTTCTTTTCGTTTCCAGGTGCCGTTATCATCGGTCTGAAAATTACGGTACCAGAACGGCACACGCACACAGGTGAATCCGAGTGACTGAAGATAGTCAAGGTCATATTCGGTGATGTAGTTGTCCTCACGGATTTTTATAAGACGTTCGGCTTCTTCTTTGCCAAAACGCTTTTCGAGTGTTGTTACTATATCCCATTGAGCTTCTCCGCCTTTGAAAAAGCCCATCCATAATTCATCGAGCAACCATCCGCCGAGATTTGTTCCGCGAAGAAAAACCTGTTTTCCCTCGGCGTTGATAATTTTTTCCCCTTCGCAATGCAGCATACTGAGATTCATTTTTATACTCCCTTTATAACTGATTAAATTTAATAAAATTATACCATAATCACATAAAAATACAACATATATCTTGTTTTCATTTGAAGTGAAATGATTTTTTGCAGTCTGAGTTCAGGTCAACCGTCAGTAAAATTTGTATAATATACAAAACCACCTCATCGATGCATTATGCATCGATAATAGGTGGCTTGATATTTTTGCAGGTAATGATAAATTAAAATTTGTCAATCAAAAAAACCGTTATTATATTTTTTTTGCACGCAAAAAATGCAGATAAATCCGATTGTCAATCCAACAATCAATACTGCAACCGCAATCAATGTATTCTTTTCCGAATCTCCCAGCAGATTTACTATTCCGCTGAGCAAAAGTGCAGTTGAGATAACAAACATAGCTTTTCCGAAAGATTTTCCGTATGCGGATTTATCGGTAACGTTTGTTTGATGATAATCATGAATTAAATTGGTTTTTCCCCGATATATTGCAACACCAATCACAACAAAAAGTGTCGCTGTCAAAAACATAATTATCGAATATGTAATCATAATATTGCCTCACAAATTGGAATTTATATAAATATTCATCAAAGAAGAAATAAGTATTATTCCGTATAAAGTGTAACAGGGCCATACAGTCCGCCTGACACAGACTCTTTTGCATAATCAAGCTCCTGTTGAAAATACGGAGATAATTCATATGCGCTCCATTTGTCAAAATAATCGGTGTGTAAATACCAATTAGCCGATGTGTTGGTTACAATTATTTTCAGTTCGTTTTCTTTTCGAAGCAGACCTGAAGGTATTTTTAATGTGTACGGAGGCATCAGGGATGTGCCTAAAAAGTGATCATTGAGATATACCGATGCGGTGAAACGAACATCACCAAGGTTGATTATGCCTTTAGTTCCTGTTTTTTCATCGGGAAGTGAAAACTTTGTTTCATAAACACCGCTTCCTGAGTAAGCTCCACCGATTAAACAAGACCAATCGCCAAGGGTTACGGGAACTGCTTTATCGGAATGATTTATATTATCAAATCCGTTTTCGTTGCAAACAAGTTCGTTTTCTTTTCGGAACATAAACCCGTTTGTGATATCGAATCTGTTTTTTAATTCTTTTTTATTCTCTGCGTTATATGTTTCGTCTGTCAGCAATACAACAGCCGTTTCACCTGTGGCAAGAGAAATGTTCAGAACTCCGTTTTTGGTTTGTAAATTCTGTAATTTACCGCTTTCCAAATCAAGCAGATAACCGTTTGATGACGGCAGATGAACGCAGAAATCATAGCTTTTCTCCAATTCATTAAACAGGATGTAAAT
>JAXJVE010000357.1:0-1106 GCA_036308705.1 Acutalibacteraceae bacterium | reverse complement strand
ATATTGTTGCCGTCGTAAAGCCCCACGGTGTTTTGTCTCAAAGCGGTGCGGACAGTGCAAAAGTTTTTGCTTCTTTTTCCGATATCAGCGATGAAACCGAGCGTATTCTTGATGAGGCGGGAATCGAAAAAATGCCCGATAAAACCCTTGTCCTGAGCCGTTCAATAAGTTTGTCGGGTAAGAATGTATGCCGTGTAAACGGTTGCCCCGCAACGGTATCGTTGCTCAAAGAAATCGGTTCAGGGCTTATAAATATCCACGGTCAGCACGACAGTCAGGCGTTGCTTTCACCCGATAAGCATTGCGGGTTTATTGATTTGCTTGCCGAAAATGATGAGCTGAGAGGTGAGTACAAAACAGTATTCACCAATCTTGTTTCGGTAAAAAAAGAGCTTGATGCTCTTTATGACAGCAGAGATGAAAAGGCGGCAAGGCTCGATTATCTCAACTTTCAGATTAATGAAATTGAGCAGGCAAATGTCCGTGAAGGCGAAAGAGAAGAACTTTCAAAAGAAAAAGAACTTCTTCAGCACAGCGGCAAGGTTATAAAATCGCTCGAGAAGGCATATTCTTCGCTCAGCGATGAAAACGGTATTCTTGCGGGGATTGAAGACTGTGCGTATGAACTTGAAACTGCTTCAAAATATTATGAAAATACAGAAAATGCCGCAAAGGGCGTAAGAGGAATTTCCTATGAGCTTTCTGAGTATATGGCAGAAATCAGAAGCATAATTGATGGCTTTGATTACAGCCCCGAAAGGCTTTCTGCGGTGAATGAAAGGCTTGATTTTCTTTACCGTCTTTCAATGAAATACGGTGCAACCGAGGCTGAAATTCTTTCAACACTTGAGAGTGCCGTAACCGAAAGAAATGCAATAGAAGTTTCCGATGAACGTATTTCAGAGCTTGAAAAAGAACTTTTTGCGTTATCGGATAAAATAAAAGTTCTTTCAGCAAAGCTTACCGAGAGCCGTATGAACACCGCAAAAGAATTTGAAAAAAGCGTTATGGCAGAGCTTGAATTCCTTGATATGCCAAAGGTTACCTTTGTTGTTGACCGCAAGCAGACCGCACTTACCTCAAAGGGTGTGGATGCAATAGAATTT
>JAXJVE010000356.1:0-1761 GCA_036308705.1 Acutalibacteraceae bacterium | reverse complement strand
ATATGAAGATGCCCGTCGGCTATCCCGAAGATCTTAAAGCAGCTTATGACAATGGCAAACTTACTCGAGCAGACCTTGAAGTTTGCGTAAAGCGAATTCTCGAAATGACAACGAGATTTGCATAAAAATAACGGAGTTTGAGTTATTCTCAAGCTCCGTTTTTGTTTATAATTTTATTTTTGCATTTAACGCTTTTTCTTTTATAAATTTTTCAAATTCTTCGCAAGTACCTTTTTCAAATCTGCTTTTATCTATAAAAATCACGATTTTTTTGTTCAAGATAAGCAGATAAAGGTTTTTGCTTTGTTTTACTTTTTTGATTTTCTCATATTCAATATTTAATTCAGCCTTATCAGTTTCGCTGAAGCTGAAAATATGATCATTAAAAAAATGAGTCTGTCCCTCAGGTATTTTGCCATATAATTCAAAAAATATTTTTTCTCTTCTTTTTGCAATTATATATATTCTTATATGAGGATATGCAGAAAAAAGAACACCGACTAAAGCAATGAGAACTGAAACTATATAATTATATGAATTTAAAAAATAAATCAAAGCCATGACTGAATAAAAAATAAATATAAGAGATCCCAGGAAATAAATTATAAAAGCAGAATATTTTTTGTTCATTTCAATATAGTTTTCTTTGGTATGTTTAAATTTATTGATAAAAACAGGCTCCATGCTATAATTACTCCTTTCAAATAAATTCTGCCACAATCGGCAGGTGATCGGCGTATATTTCTTTTATTGTTTCAGAATTTCCGCATTCAAGACCATTATATAAGATATAATCTATTTTAATCTGAGGCTTGTCCGACGGAAAAGTATTCTCATATGTATCAACACTTTTCATTCTTTCAAACAGGGGAGTGAGAAGTTCTTCATCGGGCTCGGTATTGAAATCACCCATAAGAATAATCGGCAAATCGATTGTATCAATTATTTCACAGAGTGTCTTTACAGCATTTTTTCTCTCACTTTCAGCAAGCCCGAAATGTGTCACAAGAATACAAATCTCTTTTTCGTTTTCTTCAATAACAGATTTAATAATACATCTTGATTCATAATGAACAGGCTCGCCGTCACGGTTGATTTCATTGTTTATATCGGGGTCGGGAATTCTGATTGATTCAACCGATTTGAACGGATATCTGCTTACAACAGCGTTTCCGTATGGACTTGTGCCGCAAACTTTTATTGCTTCACCAAAGTATCTGTTGTATCCAAGTTTATCAGCAATGGCGTTTGTCTGGTCTGTATATCCTTCAACAGGGCCTTCTCCTCTCACTTCATTCAGTCCGCAAAAATCAACCTCGTATTCAGCTATTGCTTCGGCAAATAAATCCGTATTAATAATATGTGTTTTAAAATCAAGTGCATGCTGAATATTAAATGTCATAACCTTCATTTTAATCACCCGTTAAGAATGGGAAATCCTTTTTCATCCCATAAAACTTTTCTCTTTCTCGCACTTCTGCAAGGATCATACAGCGGATCCTGATCGCCAAATCCACATTCACCTTTAAAACATTTTTCATCTCGTGAATGATAAACGAAAATCCAATCGCCGTTTTCATCTTTTACGAAAGAATTATGCCCGGGACCGTATTCGCCGTCAAGGTCTGCTGAGGTAAGAAGGGGAGTGTCAAGCTTAGTCCAACTTGAAATGTCGGTTAAATCTGAATTTTCATCAGCATACATAAGCCCTATACAATATTCGGGACCAGTTGCAGACGCTGAAAATGCAAGGTATATCTT
>JAXJVE010000355.1:0-5020 GCA_036308705.1 Acutalibacteraceae bacterium | reverse complement strand
TTGAATATCCGCTACCTTCGTCGCCGAGTATGTAACCGAAACCGCCTGCGTGACTTATGCTTTTGTCTGCATTACGGCATACAGCCATTGAACCTGTACCGCTGATAACAACAGCACATTCGCCCTCGGTTTCCATCGTTTCAAGAGCAACAAATAAATCGGAGTCCATTATTATTTTATTACTTTTTATTATACCGCCGCAGAATCTTTCCGTTTCCTCTTCGGTTGCTCTTTCAGCAAGGGCGGACATTCCTATAACGGCACATTCAAATTCTTTGACAGGGAGCAGATTTACGATATCCGCCATTGATTTGCGTGCATTATCTATGCCGACGGAATAGTAATTTATACTTTCTCCGCAAGCCTTACCGATGAATTCACCTTTTTCGTTAAATACAACAGCTGTTGTTTTGCTGCCGCCCCCGTCAACTCCGAGGAAATATTTGGTGTTATTCATATGTACCTCCCAAAAAGTTAACAATCAGTACATTGTTTTTTCTTAACCCGTCAATATACGGGTGATATTATATTGACAGAAAGAAATATGTGTTTATATAGATTATTTTAAGAAAGGATTTTTTTATGAGTAAGAAAAATAAATCGCCCTGTATTATGGTTTGCGTAACTCCGCAGCAGTCTTGCCAGAGGCTCATTGAGGCCGGTGCACGGATTGCCAAAGAAGAAAATCTGCCGCTTTCGGTTATAAGCGTTTTTAAAGAGAGCAAAGGTCTGAACGCAAATGAAGGCGGTGTGCTCGAAGAACTTTTTCAGTGTGCAAAAAAATATAACGCAAGTATGGATATATTTTTTAACAACAGCCCTGTGCTTGTTACTGCGGTTGCGGCAAAGAAACATAATGCGGCAACGCTTGTTACGGGTTTCCCCGCTGACGGCAGCAGCGGATTTATTGCACATATTCACGAAATTTTACCTGAGTTACCGATTACAATGGTGGATGAGGAACTCAGCGAATATAAAATAATTCCTTTTGACAGCAGTGAACTTGAAGCTGTCCGCAAATTTAATATCAGCTCAGTTCATTGATATTCCGCCGCTGAAAAGACGGTTAACCGCATTTCTGAGCGAAACATATTCCTCGCCCGCAAGGGCGGGGTTTTTTTGTAATAACTGTGAAGCGGCGAGATGAGTTTCTCTTATTGCTTCACCATCGGTCATCATATCTGCGATTTTCAGCTCGGGCAAACCGTGCTGACGGGAGCCGAAGAAATCACCGGGACCCCTGAGTTTTAAATCCTCATCTGCGATTTTAAAACCGTCAGATGTTGAAGCAAGCACCTTAAGACGATGCTCCGTGGTTTCGTTCTGAGCATCCGAAATCATAATACAGGTTGATTTTTCGGTTCCTCTGCCTATTCTGCCTCTGAGCTGATGAAGCTGAGAAAGACCGAATCTTTCTGCATTTTCAATAACCATTATAACTGCGTTCGGAACATCAATGCCAACCTCGATAACGGTTGTTGATACAAGAAGCTGAGTTTCGCCTGATGCGAAGGAATCCATAACGGATTTTTTCTCTGCGGGTTTCATTTTGCCGTGAAGAAGACCTACTCTGAAACCTTTGAAAAATCCGTCTGCAAGGTTTTTGTAAAGCTCTGTTGCGGCGGTAAGCTCGGAGGCTTCGTTTTCGGCAACGAGGGCACAGACTATGTATCCCTGTCTGCCTTCGCAAAGGTGCTTTTTAACATATCCGTAAGCACGTTCTCTTATTTCTCCGTTGATAAGAAAAGTATCAATTTTTTGCCTTCCCTTGGGCATCTCATCAAGAATACTCAGGTCAAGGTCGCCGTAAATAATAAGTGCAAGCGTGCGGGGGATAGGTGTTGCGGACATAACGAGGGTGTGCGGATTTGTTCCTTTTGAGGTAAGAGAGCCTCTTTGATTAACGCCGAAACGATGCTGTTCATCTGTTACGGCAAGTGCAAGATTGTTGAATTCAACATCCTTCTGGATTATTGCGTGAGTGCCGATTACAAGGTCGGTATCGCCTTGCTTAAGTGCTGATTTTATCTTTTTCTTCTCTGACGCAGGGGTTGAACCCGTAAGCAGAGCGATGTTTATATCTGTGTTTTCAAACATTTTTGCGAGTGTTTTGTAATGCTGGATTGCAAGCACTTCTGTTGGTGCCATAAGGGCACTCTGAAAACCGTTTCTGATACAATTATATATAAGAGCCGCACTGACGGCGGTTTTACCTGAACCTACATCGCCCTGAAGCAAGCGGTTCATCGGAATATTTTTTGTCATATCCGATGATGCTTCGGCGATTGCACGCTTTTGTGCGTTTGTGAGTTCAAAAGGCAAAGACGAAATATACTCTTCGGTAAAATCGTTTTGCATAGCCGATGCGGTAAAGCGTCGGTTTTTGCTTTTAAGACGCATAAGACCAAGCTCAAGTAAAAATAATTCTTCAAAAATAAGCCTTCTGCGTGCTTCGCTGAGCATATCCGCCGTTTGCGGAAAATGAATGTTTCGCAAAGCCTGTTCAATGTTCATAAGGCAATATTTGTTCCGTATTTCTTCGGGAAGGGGATCCGTGAATTTATCGCATACGGAAAATGCGGTTTTAACAAGCTTTTCAATTGCTTTTGAACTCATACCTGCGGTTTGCGGATATATCGGTCTGAGCCTTTCGCAACCGTCATATTCATCAAATTCGGGCGAATTCATTGACCTGTAGTAGCCCTTGCCTGTTATTTTACCGAAAAACAGATATTCTTTGCCCTGAACAAGCTTTTCAGCGGCATATTTATTGTTGAAAAAAGTAACGTCTATAAGATCCGTACCGTCTGTGATTTCTGTTTTATAAAGGGTCATACCCTTGCGTATTCTGTGTTCACGGCAACGTGTACCGACAATGCCCCTGATACAAACATTTTCATTCATCGGAGCATCGTTTATGGTGAAAATATTACTCCAGTCTTCGTGTGTTCTCGGATAAAAAGTCAGCAAGTCCCAAAGGGTGTAAATACCGAGCTTTGACAACATAGCGGCTCTTTTTTCACCCACGCCTTTCAGATATTTGATACTTGCGTTGAATTCCATTGATTTACTCCGTTGATTATCTGATGTTTCATATTATCTATTTTGATATCGCTCAGTTCACCTATTTCAAGGGCTTTTTGGAGAGCTTTATCGGGGTTGTTGGTATGAATATGCACCTTGATTATTCCTGAATGTTCGGCAACTGCGGGGCAATCCCCGATATCGGAAAGATAATTTCTGAACGCCGTCAGATCGGTTCTTTTTGATGATGAAATCAAAAATTCGGTGCAGTAAATATAGGTTATATCAGGTTTGTGATTAACTGTTGTTTTGACTTTTGGTTTTTGCTCGGCTGTGTTCTGGCTGAGCATACCTTCCATTATATATACAAGCCCCTGTCCGCCTGCGTCAACAAAACCGTGTTTTTTCAAAGCGGGCAGAAGATTCGGCGTTGAGCCGAGAGATGCCTTTGCACCCTTGACGGCTTCGCTGAATGTTTCATAAGAATTTTTGCCTTTTGCCGCTGCGGATACAGCTTTTGATGCGGCTATGCGGATAACGGTAAGCATTGTGCCCTCTACGGGCTTTTCGATTGAACCGTATGCTTCGTTACAACCTTCTTCAAGAGCCTTTGCAAGTGAAACGGCATCTATTACGTCAAGCCCTTCAACACTTTTGGCAAAGCCTTTGAAAATAAGAGAAAATATAACGCCTGAATTACCCCTTGCACTGCGGAAAAGTTCACCTGCAATTTTATCGGCAAGCTCGCCTGCACCCATATCGGGCAGATTTGCTATTCTTTCTGCACAGCCTGTGAGCGTTAACATAAGATTTGTGCCCGTATCACCGTCGGGCACGGGGAAAACATTGATAGAGTTAACCTCGGCGGTATGGCGAGCAATGTTTTTTGCACCGCTGAGAAATGCATTTTTAAGTATAACGGAATTTATCATAATATATCATCCTTTCGCAGATATATTATGCCGTCTTTTTCCTTATTTAAAACTCCAGGTTTCTATATCGTAAAAAACATCGTTGTCGCAGCAGTTGAAATCCGCATTCATCGAGTTGGTATATGATGCGGCACCGTTTCTGTAACAAATGGGAATAAAAGGTAAATCTTCGTTGAAAGTGTTTATAAAGTCCATAAGCTCACAGCCGCCGCCAAGGAGCTGATTATACCTTATAACAGATGCACACTCGGGGTTTATTCCGTAACCCTGAGAGCCGCCGAGCAGAGGTGTTAAATCCATATTGGCGGTCAGCTTGATTTCACCGATATACATATCGTATGAGCCGAGCTCGATAGCTTCTGTGTAATATTGAGGCTCATAATTTTTGAGTATAACATTGAATCCGAGAGCACGCAGATAGTTTGCAATGAATTCGGCTGTTTCGAGCTTGAAGCCGTTTTCTTTGTTGACAAGTATTGATACTTCTTTCTGAGTTATGTCAATGCCTGACTGTGCGATAAGCTGCTGAGCTTTTGCGGTGTCAACAGGGATAATAAGGTCTTTTGAGGCAAGCATATGCCAATCGGGATTGAAGGGCGAATAAGCTGCTCTTGCGTGAGCCTGAAAAGCGGTTGAGGTTATTTCGTTGCGGTTGACGGCAAGATTTACTGCCTGACGGATAAGGGGATTTGAGAAGATTTCGCTTGATGAATTGAAAGCAAGGTATACAAAATTATTGATGCCCATTCAAACCGTTTTTGCGTTTATTCTTGAATATGAACCGCTGCTTAAATCGTTATAGAAAAATCCCGTGTTGCCTATTTCAAGGCTGCTTTCAACCGATTCGCTGTCCCTTACGGGAACGAGTGTTATCGTTTTGATTACGGGGTTAAATCCTGATTTTTTGTTGTTTACAACAAGATAGGTTGTTTCGCCCGATGTTTTAACGGAATATCTTCCCGAACCAACGGGCAAATCTCCCTCAGAGCCGTTTTTTACAACAGGGAATGTTAAACAGGCAAGTGCATAAGGGTCAGATCTTTCAAGCGTGAAAACAAGCATAT
>JAXJVE010000354.1:0-1200 GCA_036308705.1 Acutalibacteraceae bacterium | reverse complement strand
TTGCTGATCCTTGCGAAGCATCAACACTTATCGCAGGTGTTAAGGGCGGTGCAGATATGCTTGGCGACGACCTTCGCATCAACTATGTAAAGAACGGCAGACAGGTTATTGAAACTCCCAACTTCAATGCAGGCGGCGTTGCATTCTATGACGGTGCAAGCGACAAGCCTGAAGAACTCGAATGCCGTGCATTCTACGATGCAGTGCTCAACGGTGCAGAACTCCGCACAAGACCTGAGCAGGCAATGGTTGTAACTCAGATTCTTGAAGCAATCTATGAGTCGGCAAAAACAGGCAAGCCCGTTTATATCAATAACGACTAAGAGGTAGCAAAACGAAAATAGCAGTTCAGGTTTACTCGGTAAGAGAACATATAAACGATACCGAAACTCTGCTCAAAGCCCTTGAAGAAATCAAGAAAATCGGCTATGACGGTGTAGAGTTTGCAGGTTATTTCAACACAGATGCCGCAACAATCAAGGCAAAACTTGATGAGCTCGGTCTTGTTGCAGTCGGCGGTCACATCGGCCTTGGCGATTTTGAAGGCGATAAGCTCGCTGAAACAATCGAATTTCAGAACACACTCGGTGTTAAGGCAATCGGTGTAGGCGGTGCACCTCACGATACAATGCTTGAATGTGCACACACAGGTCTTGTTCTCGGCAAGGCTCAGGAATACGCAATGGATAAATACGGTATGAAGGTTTATTACCACAACCATTGCGAAGAATTCAAGGCGATTGAAAACGGCGTGCTCCCCATTGATGTTATCGGCGGATGCTGTTCGCTTGAAATTGATACTTACTGGAGCTTCCACGCAGGTATTGATAACTACAAATTCATCACCGAAAAGAAGGATAACATCGTTCTTCTTCACGTTAAAGACGGTATCGACGGCAAGCCCAAGGCTCTCGGTGAGGGCAACTGCGATATCCCCGCTGTTATCAAGGCTGCAAAGGATATCGGACTTGAGTGGGTTGTTGTTGAAAACGATGACCCCGTACCCACAGGCTTTGAAGATATCACAAGAAGCCTTGCATATCTCAAAAGCATTATTTAATCGATTAACAAGTGAATAGTGAATAATGAAAAGTGAATAGTTAAGGGTGGGCGTTGCCCACACCCGAAATATAAATGGGTAAGGGCGAAGTCCTTCCGAAACTTTTCACTTTTTACTCTTAACTTTTCACTTATATAAGG
>JAXJVE010000353.1:0-4249 GCA_036308705.1 Acutalibacteraceae bacterium | reverse complement strand
TCCGTGTAGAAGTCAACTGTCGGGGCTTTCTTTGTGTTAAGACCGATAACCGTACCGTGGTCGCCTTCACGGGTTTTTGCAACATTCCATATACCGGGCTTTATTTCATCGGTATTTTCGGGGAATTCAACGTGTTCGTCGCCGAAGGGATACTGTGCCGAAACAACGCTCACAAGTCCGTCGTTTTCTTTCCAGCTTGCGTCGATAACCGTTCCGCCGTCTGTTGTGCCCGTATAGGAACCCATCAATGTTGCAAACGGTATCAGAACGGGGAAGGTTTCTGCTTTCGGAATATGATTTCCGAGGATTTTACCCTCAACCGTTGTGCTGTAGAAATATGAGAAGTAATAAACGCTGTCAACGGTTTTTATCTGTTCATTGAGCACTGCCGCACCGTCGGGCGAGAGGTCATAGGCGGCGTGATCGTCACCTGATTCAATAAGTGATTTTATTGCAGAGTAGGTGTCGGCTTTACCGATGCCGAACTGATCAAGTTTGAAATCATATACACTCTCAACAGGCGAAGAAATACCTGCAACGCCGAAACAGAGAGCCATAAGCATATCTGTTGTATCTGCAAAAGGACTGCTTACGGAATTGAGAATTTCGGTAAGAGTTGAGCCGTTGTGGGGTGCACAAAGAGTGGTTACGGAGTGGATATAATGTCCTTTGCCGCCTGTGAAAAGAGGCGAGATATCTTCAACATTTCTGTTTATTTCTTGCTGACTTCCGTATTCAAGAAGAGATGCAAGAAGTCTTACCGTTGCACCGCCGAAGCTGTGACCGACAAGGTTGATTTTAACTGTCTGACCGCCGTTTACTTTTTCACCCCAGTTTTCAACAAGGGGAGTTGTATATTTTCTGCCGAAACGGGCGTGGTTATGTTCTTTTGAATGAACTTCACCGTAGTCAACAGTTGTACCCGTAAGCTGAGCGTAGAGTTCGCAGGCTCTGTCCCACGCACTTGAAACGGGGCCTACGCTCGGAGTATGAACGGTATAGCCTTTTTCTTCAAGAGTTGCTTTAAGGTCGAACTTGCCGCCACCCCAGTATTGGGCAACATCGTTTATGCCGTCGCCTTCGCCCCAACCTCCGAGACCGTGAACAAGCACATAGGAATAATCTATTTTGCCGCCGTTGAGTGCCCACCAGAATTCTTTTACTCCGCCGTAATAAGTGGGGATACCTATTGCAGCAGCGGTGATAAGAATAACAAGGATTATTGCAACTATTTTTTTGCCGATTTTTCTTTTTTTCTTGGCGGGTTTCGGCTCGGCTGTTTCTTCAACGGCAACTGTTTCCGATGTAACGGGTTCTTCATCGGCAAATTCTTCATCTGCAACGGGTTCATATTGAACGGGTTCTGCCTGAACGTCGGGTTCAGTCATTTCATCCTTTAAAAGATAATCTGTTGACACACCGAAAAGTTCACTCATTGCGATTATTTTATCTATATCGGGAAGAGCACCGCTTGATTCCCATTTTGAAACCGATTGGCGTGATACTCCTAATTTTTCGGCAAAGGCTTCCTGTGACAAACCTTTCTCTTTTCGGAGTTTTAATATTTTTTCGGAAATGTTCATTTTCATCCTCCAGCATAATTGTCTACCAAATTGTAGCCCCGAAAATCGGAATTTTCTACCAACTTTGGCGGACATTTATAAAAAATACGCAAAAATCTGCGTAAAGTCGGGTTTACATTTTGAGTGTAAAGCGTATTTTACTCCGTTTTCATAATATCATTTTAATTATGCTTCGTCAATAAAAAAGCCCCGTCGGATTTGCACCGACAGGGCTTTTTGTTATATAAGGAATGCTTTTGCGAGGCCGAAATAGATAACAAGGGTTACGATGTCAACCAGAGTTGCTATCATCGGTCCCGCCATAAGTGCGGGGTCGAGTTTCACGATTTTTGCAAATATCGGCAACGAACAACCGATGAGCTTTGCAACAATAATTGCACAGAGCATTGCGAGCGAAACAACAATTATTTCATCGAATGTTGCACCCGGAGAGAAAAGATACATTCTGAGAATATTTGCAACCGCAAGCACAGCACCGCAGATTGTTGCAACACGGAGCTCTTTGAAAATGATTTTGAAATAATCTTTTATTTCAATTTCGCCAACCGCAAGACCGCGGATGATAAGAGTTGAAACCTGACTGCCTGCGTTACCGCCCGTACCCATAAGCATAGGCATTGATGCGGTAAGGGCGATAAAGCCCGCAAGAAGTTCTTCGTATCCCTCGATGATTTTGCCCGTGAAGGTACCTGAAATCATAAGAATAAGAAGCCAGAGAATTCTGTTTTTGGAGAGCTTGAAAACACCCGTTTTAAGATATTCGTCATCCGAAGGGGCAAGCAAAGCCATCTTCTCAAAGTCTTCGGTGGTTTCTTCTTCGATAACGTCAACGATATCGTCAACGGTGATGATGCCGACAAGTCTGTTTTCTCTGTCAACAACAGGTACGCTCAGAAGGTCGTATTTTTTAACGATATCCGCAACGTATTCACGGTCATCGTGAGTGTTGACGGAGATAAGCTGTGCATCCTCTTCCATAATATCCCCTACAAGGGTATCCTTATCGCAGAGAAGGAGCGAAAGCAGAGGGATACTGCCGAGAAGGTGATGCTCTTTATCTATACAGTAGCAGGTGTAGACCGTTTCTTTGTCTACGCCTGTTTTTCTTATTTTTTCAATCGCTTCAGCGGCGGTGAGGCTTGTGCGAAGATGCACCATTTCGATGGTCATAAGGCTGCCTGCACAGTCATCGGGATAATTAAGGAATTTATTGATAAGTTTTCTTGTTTCAGGGTCTGAATGAGCAAGAACTCTTGTTACAACGCTTGCGGGTACTTCTTCAAGAAAGTCAACCGTATCGTCAAGGAACATTTCGTCAAGCAGACGTTCAAGCTCCGAGTCTGTTATTGAACGCACAAGTTCAGCCTGAGTTTCGGCTTCAAGATATGCAAACACTTCTGCCGATACATCTTTGGGAAGCACACGGAATGTACGGAGCCTGTCTTTGGGTTCGAGTTCTTCAAAAAGCTGAGCAACGTCAACAACGTTGAGCTCACAGAGAAGTTCACGCAAAGCAGAAATTTCACCGTTTGTGCAAAGTTCGGCTATTTTTTCGAGATACATCTCGAAATTTTCCATAAAAAAACATCTCCTCTCACGGATTACCGCAACGGAGATACACTCAATAAAGCGACTTGGTTAAAAATCACTCAGCAATTCCGCAATAACGGTAATATATTCGGTTACGAATCTACTTCGGGGGTTGGGAATATCGGAACTGCCCAAGGATTTTCACCACTCTTTTTCAAGAAAATTTTACCTATTAATCGTACACCTCAAAACGATTAAAGTCAAGTAAAAATTCAAAAAAACTCAGAAAATTAAATTATTCAACAAAAACGGAGAAAATCGGCGATATATGGGTAAAATCGGGCAAAAACAGACGAAATCGGGCGGTAGTTCAGAGCGGATTTTCAAAAAAATTGACCTGATCAGGTCAAAAAAACACCGTGTTTGAACTAAGGGTGAGAGGAGTTTTGAAAAAACACTCTCGGAAAGGAGATGGTCGGTTTGACCGAAAAAGAACGTCTTTTCTGTGCGTATTATGCGGAGGACGGCGATGCAAGAGGCTGTGCTGCAAGGGCAGGTTTTGTTATCGCACCCCGAAGAAGTGCGGCAAGACTGCTTGCGAAGGAAGAAATCAAGGCGGAAATCGTAAGGCTTGAAAAAGAGAAAAAGGCAACAGCGGCTCTTGTTGAAAAAGGGCTCAGACGCCTTGCTTTCGGTTCTGTTGCGGATGCACTCAGGCTTATGATGTGCGAAGATACGCTTGCACCCGAGGAGATTGAAAAGCTTGACCTTTTCAATGTATCCGATATCAAGCGTCCCAAAGGCGGAGGACTCGAAATCAAGTTTTTTGACAGGCTCAAAGCACTTGAACGCCTTGAAAAACTCGGTACGGGTGAAGAAAATCCTCAGAGCAGTTTTGTTCAGGCACTTGCCGAGGGAGCAAAACTGCTTTCTCAGGAGGATGACTCTTGACAAACAGCAAAAAAGCTTCCTTCACTCCGTTTTCATCAAAACAGATGAAAGCTCTGTGCTGGTGGATGCCCGAAAGTCCGTTTTCAAAGTATGACGCAATTATCTGTGACGGTGCTGTAAGGTCGGGCAAAACTCTCTGTATGTCCGTTTCGTTTGTATCGTGGGCATTTTCGGGATTTTCGGAT
>JAXJVE010000352.1:0-4092 GCA_036308705.1 Acutalibacteraceae bacterium | reverse complement strand
ACTCTGTAGCCCGCAACATAGGCATTTTTACCTGTACCGCTTGTTACAACGCCTTCCATCATATCGGCAACCGTGCGTGCGGTCTGCTCCGAAATAACCTGACGTCTTACAACGGGCTGAGTTTCTTTTATTACATTATTGTTTTCATCGAGCTGTTTCTGAACAAGATAGGGTGTCATCAGCTTACCGCCGTTTGCAATCGCACTGATTGCGGTTATCATCTGAATCGGTGTTGCCTGGAAGGTCTGACCGAAAGATGAACTCGAAAGCTCAACAATACCCATACTTTCAAGGGGATGGTAGGTAACACCTGCAACAGGTGTGCTTTCCGCAGGGAGGTCAACTCCTGTTTTTTCCGTAAAACCGAAAGCCTCAAAATATTCATAGAACTTTTCTGCACCGAGTTTCTGACCAACGGTTATGAACAAGGGGTTGCACGAATTCATAAGACCCTGTTTGAGGTTCTGAGTTCCGTGACCGTCTCTCTTATGGCATTTTATAGTTCTGTCTTTAACCTGAATTCTGCCCGTGCAGGTGCAAATCATTGAAGTTGCGTCAACCGCATTTTCTTCAAGTGCCGCAGCGGCAGTTATAATTTTGAAAACCGAACCGGGCTCGTAGCTGTCGCTTACAATAAAGTTTCTCCAGCGTGAGAAAAGAAGATTATTGCGTGCCGCACTTCTTTCCGCCGTATCGGGATATTCTTTTTCAAGTTCCGCTTTTTCTTTTTCGCTCAGGGTCTGGGGATCGTTAAGGTCATAGTTCTGCATTGATGCCATCGCAAGAATCGCACCGGTATCAACATCCATAACAATGCCGTAAGCTCCCGCACCTTTTGAATCAACATAAACCTGTTCAAGCGAATCTTCAAGATATCTCTGAATTACCTCATCAACGGTAAGCACAAGGCTTGTGCCCTGAACGGCATCATAAACCGTTTCAAATTCCTGATTCATAACATCGCTTTTGCCGTTCTGTGCTGTTATTATTCTGCCCGGAGTACCGGTAAGAATACTGTCATATTTAAGTTCAACGCCCGATCTTCCGATATCGTCAGTGCCCGTAAAACCGATAAGATTTGATGCAAGAGTTCCGTAAGGATAATATCTTTTCACATCGGGGTCAATGCCGACAGCCGAGCTGTAGTAAATTTTCTTATCTTCTGATTTAAGAGAACCGTCTTTCTGCTCTTCAAGAACGGAATATGAATAATATTTGCCGAGAAGTTCTGAGATTTTTGTTTTCTCTTCAAGTTCTATCTGCCTTTTAACAACGAGATAAGCATATTGGCTTTTATCCGCTTTGGCTTTGATATCTTCAATCTCGACCCCTGTAATATCTGAGAGTTCTCTGCAAAGGGCGTTTTTGAAATCCTCATTTTCAATATTATTGGGCTTTATATATACCTTCCATACCGATGCACTTTTTGCAAGAACAGTCATATTTGTATCATAAATAAGACCTCTTTCAGCGGTAATCTCGGTATCGTGAAGCTGATTCTGTTCCGCCTTTTCTTTATATTGATCGCTGTCAAAAAGCTGAATTCTTGCAAGGTTTATACCTGTTGCACCAAAAACTCCGAGCGACAACAACAGAAAAACAGCGAGAGCTCTTTGAAACAATCTTTTTTTCGGAGATATCTTACTCAACGCGGGCCTTCCTTTCAAAATAACAAAATCGCTGCCTCAAAAAAGAGTATCAAACCGCAAAAAATCCGATAAAAAACGGAAAGATTTGAACTCACTGAAATTGAGACAGCCTTGATTATAATCAATATAATATATGCACGTCGCCGAGTCGCTTATGCGACAAAAGCAGAATAAAGCCGCTGCTCATTTTCAGCCGACTGCATCCGCCTCATTCGCAACCGCTTTACCGCCGACGACCACTACCTTGTCGTCTTCTCTGTCTTCAAAATAGTGTATCTGATAACGCTCAAGCTTATTCATACCCAAAACCGATACCGCATAGGCATCAACCTTTTCAATGGAAGCATTGGAGTTGAGCTGCATAACAAGTCTTGTGTTTTCACTTTTTGCCTCATTGATTTCGGCCTCTATTTTTGTTGCTTCCTGTTCAAGAATAATAAGATTTACCTTTGAAAGCAAAACCGCACCGAAAAGTGTGATAAGCGTTGCCGAAACAACAAAAATCTTGAGTGCACGGAGAGCAGAGGCTATTGACTCCCTGCGTACCTGAGCTGCAGACTTTGTTTTCTTTTTTCTTACAGGTTGTTCAATGCGGGGTGCCGCAGAAGAACTCATATCATAATCATACATCGAAAGATCATAAGCTTCGCTGCGATTATAATTAGCCATATCCTTATCTCTCCTTTCAATAAATTGAGCAACTATGTCACAGCCATCCGAAGGAATGGAGGTGATTGTAAAAGCTGAGCAGGGCCATCCATTTCCCGCTTCGCTTCAATCTTCAGTTTAAAGTTTTTCCGCCGTGCGTAATCTTGCACTTCTGCTTCTCGCATTATCGGCAAGTTCTTTTTCATTTGGTGCAACCGCCTTGAAAACTTTTGCACGGGGTTTGTTACCGCATATACATACGGGGAAATTTTTGGGGCAGGTGCATCCTTTTGAAAGAGGTGCAAATCTTTGTTTTACTATTCTGTCCTCAAGTGAATGGAAGGTTATCACACTCACTCTGCCGCCTTCGTTAAGACAGTCGAACATATCTCCGACCGCTTCGCTCAGGCCGTCAAGCTCTCCGTTAACATAAATGCGGATTGCCTGAAACGTTCTTCTGGCGGGATGCCCGTCTCTTTTAGCCGCCGCAGGCATAGCGGATTTTATGATATCCGAAAGTTCAAAAGTCGTTTCAATCGGCTTTTGCTCCCTCGCTTTAACTATCGCTCTTGAAATTGACGGTGCAAATTTTTCTTCACCGTAATCAAAAATGATTTTCTGCAGTTCTCTTTGCGATAAATTGTTTACAACATCTGCGGCACTCATACCTTCAATGCTCATTCTCATATCGAGAGGTGCATCGTGATGAAACGAAAATCCTCTTGAAGGTTCGTCAAGCTGATGTGAACTTACACCGAGATCAGCAAGTATGCCGTCAACACCGTTTATGCCGAGTGAGGCAAGAATTTCTTTTATGTTGAAAAAGTTATCGTGAACAATCGTTACACAATCAAAAGCAGAAAGCCTTTCGTTGAGTGTTTCAATCGCCTGAGGGTCTCTGTCAATCGAAATAAGTCTGCCTGTTGTAAGGCGTTTGGCAATTGCCGTTGAATGACCGCCGCCGCCCGATGTACAGTCAACATAAATTCCGTCGGGCTTTATATCAAGCGACTCAATCGTTTCATTGAAAAGCACCGGTATATGATGAAATGTACCGTTCATACCTTATCTCCTCGGGGCACTGTAGCTGACGTTACTGAAATCGAGATCATCATCGTCGTCATCCTCAGTACACCATGCTGCCCAATTTTCGGGAGTCCAGAGTTCAACTCTGTCCATAGTACCTACAACCAGAACTTCATCGCCAAGACCCGCATACGCTTTGAAATCCTCTTTGATTGAAATTCTGCCCGATTTATCAACAGTGAGCTTTTCAACTCTGTCCGCAAGTCTGCGCTGTGCCTTTGCCTGCTTTTCTCCGCTGAATGCCGAGATGAAACCGAAGCTGAAATTCTCCCACTCTTCTTCTGAAAAAATCACAAGGCAGGGTTCTTTGTGGATTGATTTCATTATAAACACCGTTTCTCCGAGATCCTTCCTGAATGACGGAGGAATAGACATACGGTTTACCTGATCAAATTTTCTGAGTTCTTTACCTGCAAGAAGCAATGACATTTATTCCTCCTCCTTTCACGAAAAATTCTCCAAAACGCTCCTTTTCTTCCCTTGCCTTCCCTATTATATATTGTCTGTACAAGAATTACAAGTCTTTTTTGATAAAAAATTCCGACTTTTTTAAACTTTTTTCAAGTTTTTTCGACGCCGTCTTGTGCACGCTTTTTTTCTGAGCACAACATATTGAAAAAGCCGCTTTGCAAAAAGCAAAACGGCAAAAAATCAGCTTGTAAGCATAAGCATATCTTCAGGGGAAATATCGGGTTGTAAAGCACAGTTT
>JAXJVE010000351.1:0-2135 GCA_036308705.1 Acutalibacteraceae bacterium | reverse complement strand
GAAAACGGCAAAAATGATATCACAACAAAACTCTCAGAAAAAATTACAGAAAAAATCATCGAATCAACAACCGAAGAAATTGTTCCCGATGTTTCTGCAACTCAGAACAGTCAGCATATCGGGGTTTCAGGCACACCGCTTCTTTCGGCTGTTACAACCGCGGATTTCGGATTTAAATTGCTGAAAAATTCGCTTGGTCAGGAAAAGAATGCACTCATATCCCCTGTTTCTGTTATGACCGCACTCGCAATGACAGCCAACGGTGCAAGCGGCAAAACTCTTGAAGAAATGGAAAATGTTCTCGGCTCGGATATTGAAACTCTCAACAAAAATTTCAATCCGAATAATTACAACGGCAACGGTGTAAACGCCGCAAATTCGATATGGTTCAGAAATGATAAAAAGCGGATTTCACTCAATGATACTTTCATTAATACCATTGAGAAAAATTACGGTGCGGAATGGTACGGCAAAAACTTTGACAAATCAACAGTCAGGGAGATGAATCGCTGGGTAAGTCAGCATACGGATGGCATGGTTAACGATATGCTCAGCGATATACCTCCCGAGGCAGTTATTTATCTTATCAACACCGTTATGTTTGATGCGGAATGGGAATACCCTTACGAAAAGAGCGACGTTATCAACAAGCGTATTTTCACCGCTGAAAACGGCAAAAAGCAAGAGGTTACAATGCTTAAACACCGCACAAACACCTGGATGAAATTCGGCTTGGGCAAAACGGAAGGCATCGTAAGACGCTATAAAAACGGCTATTCGTTTGCGGCTATTCTTCCCCTTGAAGGTGTAAGCATCAACGTGGCATTGAGCAGCTTTACGGGTTCTGATTTTGTAAATGCCGTTCTGCCCACCGCTGTTGACCCCACCTGCGGAACAGGTCTTTATCCCGTTGACGTTTATCTGCCGAAGTTCGATTTTGAATGTAAATTCACTTTATCCGATATTCTCAGCGATATGGGTATGCCGTCGGCTTTTTCGGTCAAGGATGCTGATTTTTCAAATATGGGTATGTCCTTCGGCGAAAATATTTTTATCGGTGAAGTTTATCACAACACCTATATTTCACTTGATGAACTCGGCACAAGAGCAGGTGCGGCAACGATTGTTGAAATGGCGGAAGGTTCGGCACAGGAACCTTTCGGATTGACAACAATGGATTTCAACCGCCCGTTCATCTATGTTATTTTTGAAACAGACAGCGGCGCTCCCCTTTTCATCGGCACGGTGAAAGATTTTGATGTTTAACCCGAAAGGATGAACGGATATGAAAAAAATAATTTATGTTATTCTTTCATCAGCACTCATTCTGTGTCTTGCTTCGTGTTCGGGAAACACGGAAATCCCAACCGTTACAACACCCGAAACATCTGCAAAAGTTCCCGTAACATCAGCCGAAGCATATAACGGCTCTTCCGTAACATTCAGACCTGTATTCGGGGAAAACGAAGAAAAGATGCTCAGCCGTGAAGATTCAGATTACGTAAGAAGTATAATAAAAAACGGCAAGTGGAACACCGACGGCACATCAGACTGTTTAAGCGATATTATATTTACAATCGACGGCAAAGATTTTTATTATCACGTTTCCTGTTCTGCTTTCAACGATTACGGCACCGAAAAAAATCTTAAGCTCACCAAAAGCCAGGCGGGTAAAATAAACGATATACTCGGACCTCTCGGTTATCTTTACGGCGAAGACGAACCCGTAGATCTATCGGTTAAGATTGATACGGGCAAGGTATTACACGGCAAAAATTTTGTTCTGACTGCAAGAGCAACAAACAACACAGGTAAAACAATTTATGTTTCACTTCCCACAGGCACTCCCGATATGCATTTTGAAATAGATGTTGTAATCGAGGATGGAAGCGGAAAAAGATTTGTTGACCTTGATACCCAGGGCAAATTTTATACCTGTGATATGAAAACTATCAGCCTGAAAAACGGTGAAACGATAACTCAGGTTATGAATATGGCACCCGGATATCTGCTTGACGGAAGTATGTATCCTTCAGGGGAAGAAATAAAATATTTTCCCGCAAGCACATATAAAGGTACAGCCACATTCATCTGGCACGACAGTTTTAACCCCGAAACCTTTGAATACGGTAATG
>JAXJVE010000350.1:0-1767 GCA_036308705.1 Acutalibacteraceae bacterium | reverse complement strand
TTCCTTAACTGCATGGGGATTACGATTCTGCCCACGCTGTCAATTTCACGGATAAATCCTGTTTGCATTTTATTCTCCCCTTCATTTCAGATATCATTTAATAGATACCATAAATCGGCTGAACTGTCAACAAAAAAAGGGAAAAAACGCCAATTTTTTAAGGAATATTGTTTTTTGGAGCAAATGATAACATATTTTTTGCAGTTGAAATTGATATTCAAAAGGTGTATAATTAACGCATAAAGGCAGGTTGATAATATGATAGGAATACTTGATGTCGGCGGCGGACTCCGCGGAATTTATACAAGCGGCGTTTATGATTATCTTATTGATAACGGTGTTGATATTGACTATTGTATCGGTGTTTCATCGGGCAGTGCAAACCTTATAACATATATTGCGGGTCAAAGCGGACGTACAAAAAAGTTTTATGATGAATACTCTTTTGACAAGGAATATATGAGCATAGGCACTTATTTTAAAAAAGGTATGCTCATAAATCTTGATTATATTTATTCGGATATAACAAACAGTACAGGCAAGGACCCTGTTGACTATGATGCGGCATATAATTCGCCCAAAATATTCAAAACTCTTGCCACAAATGCCATAACAGGCGAGCCGAGATACTTCACAAAAGCTGATATCAGCAAGGATGAATACACTCTTTTCAAGGCTTGCTGTGCAATCCCCGTTGCCTGCAGAAAGCCCATAAAATTCAAAGGTGAAGAGTTTTTTGACGGCGGTCTTTCAGACCCGTTCCCTATTGATACCGCTTTTGCAGACGGTTGCGAAAAGCTGATAGTCTGCATTACTTTGCCGATTGATTTCAGAAAAGAGCCGATGCCTGAATGGCTCGTTAAACTTGCAATGCGTAAATATCCCATACTCAGGGACAGAGTTCTGACTATGCATAATTCCTACAACGAAAATGTTGAAAGAATTATTGAACTTGAAAAGCAGGGCAAGGTGCTCGTGATATATCCCCGAGAATGCTTCGGCGTTGATACGCTTTCAAAGGATAAAGAGGGCATGCAGAAACTCTATGAGCTTGGCTACGAAGACGGCAAGAAGATTGAGGATTATGTAAACAAATACAGAGCAGAAAAACTTAATGAAGCAAAATAAAAAAGACCTGCATTGCAGGTCTTTTATTTATGGCATAAGCATATGGCTCTGATTGAGAATATCGGGGCTGAAGATAAACAAAACATCGCAGTTTTCAAAGTCAATAAGCTGACTCCATGCGCCGCTTGAAGCATATCGCATATCAACAAGGGTGATTTTGCTGTAGTTTTCGAGCATAAGCGGTGTAAGCGATGAGCCGAATGAATCTCTGAAAATAACGAGCTCACGCTTTTGGGGAGCATTGTTGTTTTCAACAGTCAACAATCCTTGCATACCCGAAAGAAAAACATCGTATTTATCGGGGCTGCTGAGTTTTGATGTGTTGTAAACACCGGGGAGTTCTGTTGTTATAATTTCCTGTTTTGTATTCATTGTATGGCTGAATACGGATGCGTTGCGTATAGCATCTGAGTTGAGAGTAATTAACTCATCGCTCATATTACCAACCGCAAGCTGGCGGGCATAAACGCCCTGAAAATCCGTAATTTTTTCGGCTTCGTAAAACGATGTCGGCTTTGCCTCAAATCCCATTTCACTGCCGAGTTTTGCAACAACTTTCTCAAGATTCTGCTGTTTCCAATGAGAATCGGTGGTGTAGTAGTCGTCAATGGTCAGGGTATCAAAAAGATTGATATAAGT
>JAXJVE010000349.1:0-1168 GCA_036308705.1 Acutalibacteraceae bacterium | reverse complement strand
GAATAAGCGTATTCTTCAAAGCGGTGAGCGTTGCTTCGTCTTCAAAAAGTGATTTGTACCACTGAAGCGAAAAGCCCGCAAAAACGCTCGTACTGCTTGTTGAGTTGAACGAAAAAACTATCATTACGATAATCGGGGCATAGAGAAAGAAAAGCACAAGTCCCGTATAAACTTTTGATGCGATTTTCATATAACCATACCCTCCTCATCCCCTGAAAAGCGGTTCATAACCGCCATACAGATAAGAATAAGCACCATAAGCACAAGCGAAATGGATGCACCGAGGTTATAATTATAAGACTGCTGGAACTGTCTTTCAATAACATCGCCGATAAGGTCAAACGAACCACCGCCGAGTTTTTGTGAAATATAGAAGGTACTTACAGAAGGCACAAAAACCATTGTGATACCCGAAACAATACCGGGCATACTCATGGGGATTATGCACTTTCTTATAACCGTAAGTCTGTTACCGCCGAGATCCTGACAAGCTTCAACCATACTGCGGTCAAGCTTCGCCATAACAGAATAAATCGGCAGAATCATATAGGGCAGAAAATTATAAACCATACCCAATATTACCGCACCTTCGGTGTTTATCATATGAATCGGGTCAATGCCGATTTTACCGAGCAGGGTATTGATTATACCTGTATCCTGAAGAATAGCCATCCACGAATAAGTTCTGATAAGAAAGCTCATCCACATCGGGAGCATAACAAGCATAACCATTGTACGCTGAACCTTTTCGGTGCTTTGCGAAATGAAATACGCAAGCGGGAAAGCTATAACAAGGCAGATGAGCGTTGCTACTATACCGAACCATATTGAACGCAGAAAAGTCGGAGTATACTTACTCAGAGCCGTTATGTTTTCAAAAGTAAATGCACCCGAAGCATCGGTGAACGAATAATAAACAACGAAAATCAGCGGTGCAATGATAAACAGCACCGACCAGACGATATAAGGCGAGGCAACAAGCTTTGACTTTAATGAATTACGGTTGCTCATTCCTCTACCTCCTCCTGTGCGTTTGAAAGTTCGTCAAACTCTTCACTGAAGGAACTGTAGTCGCCGTAAATACCCGAATACTCGGATTTTTTCATAATATGTATTGCATCGGGTTCAATATAAAGACCGATTTTTGCACCTTCGGGCTGATAATCGG
>JAXJVE010000348.1:0-4197 GCA_036308705.1 Acutalibacteraceae bacterium | reverse complement strand
TTGAATCGCCGTAGTAGTCAAAACCCCATACTTCATCAAGGAGCTGATCTCTTGTAAAAACTCTGTTGGGGTTGCTTGCAAGATGGTATATAAGCTCAAGTTCTTTGGGCGGAGTATCAACCTTTTTGTTATCAACACGGAGTTCATAGTTTGTAAGATTGATTGCAAGCTTATCGTAACGAACCTCTTTGATATCGGTTTTTTCAACGCTTCCGCTTCTGCGAAGAACAGCCTTGACTCTTGCCATAACCTCTTTTGCATCAAAAGGTTTTGTTACATAGTCGTCTGCACCGAGTTCAAAACCGAGAACCTTATCGAAGGTTTCGCCTTTTGCGGTGAGCATAATGATGGGCTTTTCTGAAGTTTTTCTGACTTCACGGCAGACCTGCCAACCGTCGAGAACTGGAAGCATAATATCAAGAATCATAAGGTCAGGTGAAAGATCCTGAAACATCTTGACTGCATCGCCGCCGTTGTGGGCAAGAATTACTTCGTAGCCGTCTTTTTCAAGATAAAGTCTGAGCAGTTCGCAAATATTATTATCATCGTCTACAACAAGAATTTTTTCTGTTGCCATAATAGTCCCCTCCTGATTTTAAACGAATGTAAGGTATTACACCCTGCAATTATAATTATACACCTATTTTTAACAAATCTGTGAATTGGCAAATAATAATCTGTAACAAATGGTTATTTGATGCCAAATTTAAAAACAGTGCATGAATAGAATTTTTTGCCCGCATCGAATGTGCACTGCGGGAATTCGGGCATATTGGGGGTGTTGGGATAATACTGGGTTTCAAGGCAGAAGCCTGCGTGCTGAACAAGGGGATTGCCGTTTTTGCCGATAATTGTGCCGTCGAGGAAATTGCCTGTATAAAGCTGAACACCGCAAAGATCGGTATAAACTTCAAGTGTTCTGCCGCTTTCGGGCTCATAAGCAACAGCAGCGGGGCCGTCACCGTCGTTGAGGCAGAAGTTATGGTCATAGCCCTTGCCGATACGGATCTGATCATCATCGGCGGTAATATCCTTGCCGATTTTCTTTGACTGTCTGAAATCAAATGCAGTTCCCTCAACCTTACGGATTTCGCCTGTGGGGATGCTGTTTTCATCAATGGGTGTGTATGCATCCGCATTAATCATAAGCTCGTGGTCAAGAACATTGCCCTTGCCTGCGAGATTGAAATATGCGTGGTTTGTCATATTGATAACGGTTTTTTTATCGCTGATTGCGTGATATTCAATCTTGAGGGCGTTATCTTCGTGAAGAGTGAAAACAACTCTGAAATCAACCTTGCCGGGGAATCCCATTGCACCGTCGGGGCTTGTATAGTTCATTTCAAGGCTGTTATCGTCAATGATAATTGCCTTCCAGATTGCGGTTGAAAGTTCACCGCCGCCGTGAAGACAGGTGATTCCCTTTTCGTTCTTTTCAACATTATATTCAATGCCGTCGATGGTGAATTTACCGTTTGCAATTCTGTTTGCATATCTGCCGACAGTCATACCTTCGTAGTCGGAGTGATTCTCGTGACCGTCAACGGTATCAAAACCTGCAAGCACATCAGCAAAAACACCGTTTTTATCGGCAACATAAATGCTGTTGACCGTTGCACCGTAAGTGATGATATCAACAGCTGTTTCGTTTGAATTTCTTATTGTGTAGCAATCAACCTGTCTGCCGTCAGCGGTTGTACCGAAAATATTTTTAACTATCATAGTGAGTCCTCCTGTATATATATAATAAAAGTATACATTAATATTATAGGTCTGTCAATCAACTGTGTTTTCGTAGCTGTATCTGCGTCTTGTCTGAGTGCTTTTGCCGTATTGAACGGATTCTTTGGGGCAGCAGTTGATACAAGCCGTGCAATGCTGACATTTTGATTTTACCCATACGGGCTTGCCGTTTTGCATTTCAATTGCATTATCGGGGCAGTTTTTTGCACAGATTCCGCAAGAGATACATTTATCGTCAGCATAGAATTTTTTTGTTTTTCTGAACGGATTGTAAAAATGTGACACAAAGGCACTTTTGACACCGCCCTGAGTGCTTCCTTTACGGCCTTTTTCACGTTTTTTTATATCTGCACATACGGTTTCAAGCTCTTTATCTGCGTGGCGGAGATATCTCTGAGCTTTTTGCTTTTCACAAGGGTCATACATAACAACATAGTTATCAGGCATTTTAAGGGAAAAACTGTAGTCAAGATTTCTGCCGAGCTTTTTTGAAAGTATTTTATCTGCCGAGCCTGTATTTGCACCGCAGGTTATAACGCAGAAAACGTATTTGCCCAAATTTTTTCTGACTTCGGGCATTGATGCAAAACGTTTTATGATTTCGGGCAGACCCCAGAAATAGACGGGGAAAACAAAGCCTGTAAGCTCATCATCTTTTTTGCCGAGGATGTTATTTTTTATTGCATCAACAATATTAACGGCGGTATCGCCGGTTGAAGCGGCAATAACCTCTGCGGCGTGTTTTGAGTTGCCTGTGCCTGAAAAATAATAAATCATATATTACTCCTTGAAACAGATATATAAAAATTTTATCATTACCAAAAAATTTTGTCAATAAATATTGATGTGATTATCGGATATAATAGTGTTGAACGAGAGTTCAATTAATTAAGAGGAGATAAACTTATGGAAAAGAATAATCAGCAGAATAACCAGAACAACCAGAACGCTAAGAATCAGAACGCAAAGAATCAGCAGAACAGCAAGAATCAGAACAACAAGAACAGAGAAAACTTCTAACAAAAAAATCCCCCATCGGGGGATTTTTTATTTCTTTATGTATTCTATAAGAATAAGTATATAGTGATATACTACGGGCAGAAGAAGTGCGGGCACCATATTGAGGGTTTTGAACTTCTTCTGAAGAAGAAAGTTAAGGCCGATTGCCATAATTATTGCGTAGCCTACCATACATATCTGCTCCAGCAATTCACCCTGAAGAATACCGCTGAGTGTACCTGCGAGCAATGAAATTCCGCCCTGATACAAAAGAATGGGCACAAAACTGAAAATAACGCCGTAGCCGAGAGTTGCACCGAAGATAATCGCATTCACAAAGTCAAGTGCACTTTTGATGAGAAGAATGGAGCTGTCGCCTGTCAGACCGTCATTGATTGAGCCGACTATCGACATTGCACCGATGCAGAAAAGAACGGTGCTGTTGATGAAGCCTGAAGCAAAATTGCTTGCTTTGAATTTTTTCTCGATTCCGTTGCAGAATTTTGTGAAACGGTCATCAAGCCTGAAAATTTCGCCCGCAAATGTGCCAAGACAAAGAAAAATAACCAGCATCAGCTCACCGCTGCTTTTGAGTTTACCACCTTCAACGGTGAACATATTTGAAATAACTCCGTTTGCACCGATAATGAGAATGGCAAGGCCGAGAGTTTTGTTGATGCTCTCTGCATAGCTTTCTTTTATGCCTTTTTTCAGCAAAAGACCTATCAGACCGCCGACTATAACGGCAAGAGCGTTGACAAGAGTACCTGTCATTATAATTCCTCCACGAAAATCAGGCTTGTGCGTTAAGCACAAGCCTGTAACATTTTATTTGCCGAACATAAGAAGAAGGAAGCCTGCTGCAACTGCAGAGCCGATAACACCTGCAACGTTCGGTCCCATAGCGTGCATGAGAAGGAAGTTTTTGGGGTTATACTTTCTGCCTTCAGTCTGTGCAACACGGGCGGCCATAGGAACGGCTGAAACGCCTGCTGCACCGATGAGGGGGTTGATTTTGCCGCCTGTAACAAGGTAAAGCACCTTGCCGAGGAGCACACCGCCTGCGGTTGAGAATGCAAAAGCTGCAAGACCGAGGCCGACAATCATAAGTGTTTTAAGCTTAAGGAAGTCAACACCGTTTGCAGTTGCACCAACTGTTACGCCGAGCATAATGGTAACGATATTGGTGAGTGCATTCTGAGCTGTATCGCTGAGTCTGTCCGTAACACCGCATTCTTTAAGAAGGTTACCGAGCATAAGCATACCGATAAGGGGAGCTGCGTCGGGAAGAAGCAGAGCAACGATAATGAAAACAACGATGGGGAAAATAATCTTTTCAACCTTGCTTACCTTACGGAGCTGTTTCATTTCAACAGCTCTTTCTTTTTTTGTGGTAAGAATCTTCATAATGGGCGGCTGAATGATGGGGATAAGTGCCATATAAGAATATGCCGC
>JAXJVE010000347.1:0-6373 GCA_036308705.1 Acutalibacteraceae bacterium | reverse complement strand
GGATAAGGGCAATGCCGATTGTTGCACTCAAAAAGCCGACAACAAGACCGATTATAACAAGCAGACCTTCTGCACCGACAACCGATGCACGGATATCGGTAGGCACTTTTTCTGTCATCATAACATTCATATAATCTCTGCCAATCCAGTATGAGCCCTGATAAAGACCCGCAAATGCACCGATAAGATACGGATTCCAGCCGAGAAGAATACCCGCAACAAAGAGGATATAGCCTGTTACACAGGTTGTTGAAAAAAGAGTTACCGTTGCTTTTCTGCCCCATTTATCGGCAAGTATGCCCGAAAGGAAGGTTATTGTTGCATAAACAACGGGCACCATAAACAGAGCTTTTGTAATCTGTGCGGTGCTCATTCCCGCCTGACTCATTGCAGATTCAAAATAAAGAGCAATTGCGGGCATTGCGGTATCAAATATGATATGGGCAATGATGAGCATTTTTGTGTCTTTATTTGCAAAAATATACTTAACGCCGTTGAAAACGCCCGATTGATTTCTCTGGGCTTCTTTCTGCTTTTTACGAAGGGCTTTTTCTCTTTCTCTGACATTATACGGGCGTGAGAGATATTCGATTTTTTCGCCGATAAAAACTTTTGTATCTTTTGCAAGAATAACAACAAGCACAACCGCCGCAAAGCCTATGAGTGCGGGCACAAGAAAGATTTCACGCCATTTTGTTGCGTCGTTGCCCATAAGTATATCACGCAGAGTCGGGATAAGAATAACTCCGAGTATGCCGAAGCTCTTGAGGGCACTGTAAATTTTTGCTCTGTGTTTATCGGGGGCTTCTTCAAGAATATAAATAATCTGAATATCGTGCCCCATAAAAAAGCTGATTATCGCAAAGCCGACAAGGAACATTATGTAGCTTGATGAAAGATGAATAACGAGCAGACCCGTTGCCATACCGAGGGTTGAAAGGGCAAAGAGCGGTTTTCTGCCCCATTTATCGGCAAGAGCCTTGTAAAACGGGGTTACAAGCCCGAGAACATAGGTGAAAACACTTATGCCCGAATGGAATGCAAGACCGTCGTTGTATTCGTAATATTTACCCATAAACGGGTTGTTTACGAAAAACTCGGTAACAAACGATGACTGCACCGTAACGGTCAGATTGCTTGTAACTTCGTCAAGAATGTTGACAATGGCAATGAGCATAAGCAGAATCAGAAAGTATGTACTCCCCGAGCCTCGTCTTTGCATTTTGCCGAGCCTCAATATTTCTTTTCTTTCTCGTTTCTGAATTTTTTCAATGTTTTTCATATATATTACCTTACTTGTAAAATTTTATATTGAAATAATATCAAATAATAACGATATTTGCAATATGATATTTACATAATAACAGCCGCCCGCAAAACGGACGGCTGAAGGTATTCAAAAATTTTGTTGATCATTGCCGAGAGCATAAGCTGATTCTGAGCAACACCGTTGATGGAAAGGAAACTTGCTCTGAAAGTTCCGCCGCTTACGTCAAGAGTAAACTGAATTTTTATGCTGGCAGGTGCATTGTCGTAATAGCATCTGCCTGTGAATTCAACAACATCAAGACCTGTTGAAGATTCAAAATAGCTCCATTTGGGAGATGTGAAGAAATCGTCAAAAGCGTCACCGTATTCAATACCGTATGAGCTGTGTCTTGCACCTTTGACCATATTGATATAAGTGCTTGAGAGATATGAACCGCTGTAATCATAATCGTAGTCGTAATCATAATCATAATCATAGTCGGAGTCATAATCATAGTCGCCTGAGTCATAAGAACTGTCGGTATCTGAATTTTTGCCGCTGTCTGAATCGCTTGAGAATATTGCAATCAGAATACCGCCGAATATTACAACACCAACAAAGAATGAAAATGCTACGATGCCGAGAATTAACCAGAACCACCATTTTTTGAATATGCTTTTCTTTTTGGGCTTGGCTGTATCTGCAGTTGTTTCTTCTGCGGGAGTTTCTTCAGCAACCTGAGGAACTTCTTCTGCGGGAGTTTCTTCAGCAGCCTGAGCAACCTCTTCTGCGGGGGTTTCTTCAGCAGCCTGAGCAACTTCTTCTGCAGGGATTTCTTCAGCAACCTGAGGAACTTCTTCTTCAGTTTCGAGCAGATTGTTTAAGTTTTCGTTTTCCATAATCTTCCTCCAAAAATATTTGTTAATAGTATATTAACAAATTCTTTTTGCAAATGCAAGTATATACAACAAAAAGTTTATTTGTTTATTCTACCGAGCGTAGGTTGTGAATTTTGTGATTATGATTTATAATTTCAGAAAAGGAGAATTTGTATGGATAATTATATAACAGGTGCAACAATCAGACGCTTGCGTGAAGCAAAGGGAATAACTCAGCAGCAGCTTGCCGATGAAATCGGAGTGAGCGGTAAGGCTGTTTCAAAATGGGAAACCGCAAAAGGTCTGCCCGATATAACGCTCATTGAACCGCTTGCAAAAGTGCTCGGCGTTTCGGTTATGGAGCTGATGTCGGGCGATACGGTAATCAACAAAAATATTTCGTCAAATATTCTGCGTTCAAAGTTTTATGTTTGCCCCGTATGCGGGAATATTATCCGCACAAGCGGTGATGCGGTTATAAGCTGTTGCGGAATAGCTCTGCCTCCCCTTGAAGCGGAAGATGTTGATGAAGCACACGCAATATCAATTGAAAAGGTTGAGGATGAGCATTTTATAACCGTCAGCCACGAAATGACAAAGAAGCATTTTATATCATTTATTGCATTTCTTACATCGGACAGGGTGCAGTTTGTGAAGTTTTATCCCGAAGGCAATGCCGAAACACGCTTTCAGCTTCGGGGCAGAGGATATCTTTATATTTACTGCAACAAACACGGTCTGATGAAAAAGAAAATTTAACAAGTTTTTTATTTTTATCGAAAAATATCTTGCATTTTTCTTTTTTGGTGATATAATATACCCAATCAAATATTTTATGGTTGAAGTTTGCAGAAGAAGCTATGCTGCCGAAGGAGTAACGCTCTCAGGCTTCCCGCAAGGGAAAGGGACTGCAAACGGACATAACTTTGGAGAAGCTCATTAAATTGAGTGCCGAAGGGGCAAGGCGAAAGCTAATCTCTCAGGCAAAAGGACAAAGTTTTTATCACCCGTTTTATCGGGGGAATTTGTGCTTTTGTCGGATTACGCCTTGTAATCCGATTTTTTTATTTTCAGGAGGAAAAAGAAATGGAAGCTTTTTTTGAAAAAGTGGCAGAAGTCAACGGTGCCGTCAACGGCGTTGTATGGGGTAAATACGGTTTGATTCTGCTCATCGGTACGGGTATTCTTATGACCGTTGTTACAAAGGTATTTCAGATATCGCACATCGGTCTGTGGTGGAAAAACACCATCGGAAGCCTTTTTACAAAGAATGTTATAGGACATTCAAAAGAAAAGGGTTCAATTTCACCGTTTCAGGCTCTTTGTACAGCACTTGCCGCAACGGTTGGTACAGGTAACATCGCAGGCGTTGCCGCAGCTATATGCATAGGCGGTGCGGGTGCGGTTTTCTGGATGTGGGTTGCCGCATTCTTCGGTATGATGACAAACTATTCCGAAAACGTTCTCGGCATTTATTTCCGCCGCAAAAATATCAAAGGCGAATGGTCGGGCGGTGCGATGTATTATCTGCGTGACGGCCTCGGCAGTAAAAAAGGCTGCAAAACAATCGGCAAAATCCTTGCCGCTGTTTTCTGCGTATTCACAATGCTTGCATCTTTCGGTATCGGAAGTATGGGTCAGGTAAATAAAATCGTTGCCAACGTTTCAACCGCTTTTGATGTTCAGGCAATTTCATCGGTTGAGGTTTTCGGCGGTGTTTCGCTTTATAATGTTGTTCTCGGCGTAATCATAATGGCTCTTGTTGCCCTTATTACTCTCGGCGGTCTTAAGAGAATCGCAAACGTTGCCGAAAAAATCGTTCCCTTTATGATTGTTCTTTTTGTTGCGGGCAGCCTTATTATTATCGGCGTTAATTACGATCAGATTATCCCCGCATTCAGAACTATTTTTGTTAACGCATTCAATCCCGAAGCTTTTGTGGGCGGTACTCTCGGTGCGGCAATCAGCGTTGCAATCACTCAGGGCTTCAAGAGAGGCGTGTTCTCAAACGAAGCAGGTCTTGGTTCATCGGTTATGGTTCACTCAAACTCCAATGTCAAAGAACCCGTAAAACAGGGTATGTGGGGCGTTTTTGAAGTTTTTGCAGATACAATGGTTGTTTGCACAATGACTGCTCTTGTTGTTCTCACATCGGGTGTATTTGATGCGAAAACAGGCGAAATTGCAGAAGGTCTTACCGATGCAACCCTTGTTGCAGGTGCGTTCAACAGCGTTTTCCATTGGGGAAATATCGGCGAAAAGTTTGTTGCAATCGCAATGTTCCTTTTTGCTTTCACAACCGTTCTCGGCTGGTCACACTACGGCTCAAAGGCATGGGAATACCTTTTTGGCACAAAAACAACAATTATCTTCAAGATAATCCATGTTATCACCGTTATTTTCGGTGCGGTTATGACATCAACCCTTGCATGGGATATTTCAGATACCTTCAACGGCCTTATGATGATTCCCAACCTTATCGGTGTTGTTGTTCTGTTCCCGCTCGTAAGAAAAATCACAAACAACTATATTGACCGCAAGGTGAAGAATAAAAATGAAGTGCCTGTTCTTTCTTATGACCCTGCCCTTCAGGCAGAGATACAGGCAAATCTTGAAGACGAATAAGTCAATATCCCCTGTCATCCGACGGGGGATTTTTATTTGCAAAATTCACGGTGGATTTTCCGCTCCTTCTGTGATATGATTAAATAAATTAAAGCAAGGAGTTATTTCAATGCAGGCTGTTGTTAAATTTATATTTACGGTTTTTACCGCAATTTCGGTTTTCTGCTCAAATCTGTTTTTCCCTGAAACGGATAAATCGGGTTAATACTGCAAAGGAGTAGAATATGATAACAAATCTTGAATTATATACCGACGTTTTGGTTCTCGGAAGCGGGCCTTCGGGCTTTGCGGCAGAAATATTTCGGGCACGCATATGGCACATTCAAATTTCAGGGTTATGCCAATCTGCGTAGGTATCGGTGAAGCCGCAGGTGCGGCTGCCTGTATTTCGGCATTGCAAAACCGCAGCCTGAATGATATTGACGCAAAGGAAATCAGAGAAATCACAGGGATATAAACAAGAAATCCCCGATATATTGACACACAAAAATCCCCTTGGATTGCTCCAAGGGGATTCGTTTTGTCAAAGTACCTCGTGTAATAAATTACACTTCTCTCATATCTTATTTCATGTCCTTGATAGCTGCCTGTGGGGCGGTTAGCAAAAAGGGGAAATCACTTTATTTTCCATACTCTTTACTATGTATATATTCCTTTTTAAAAATCCGACGAAGTGATTTTTCTATACTGAATTTTTTTGGTTGCAAAAGAATTTTTTTATAGTTTAAATTTTTCTCTCTGTTCTCATAATAAAAATCAAGCAACCGTTTCTCTAAATCTTTGTTTTTTTGCAAAGGGGTTCTAGTAATCCAATCATCTGTATCTTTACTAATAATATAGTGATCAAACTCATAATTATCAAAAACATTATGATGTACAAGATATATAATTCTGTTTTCGGGGCAAAAACTTTTTAACATCTGCTCGATTCGTTTTCCTTCAGTTATTATATAATCATAATCATTTTTACTTATCACATATCTAAAAAATATAGTCGGTTCAGATATATCTTTTAAAAAACGTTCTGACCTTCGCTCATACTTTGTTTTAACTTCGGCCAATTGTTTTGATAGAGGCAAATATTTACTAAAATCATGAAAAAAAGAAAATTTATACTTTTGGTTGTAATATCTACTTCTGTTATTTTTATGTTGAAACAAAAGGTGTTCTGTTGTTAAATCTTTAAAACGGTCTTCAATCGCCAAAACAATACCAGAAAAATCATCGCTAAAAAGCCAATCAAAAGGATATGAGCAATCCCTCAATCCCATATGTGACAAGTCTTCGGCTACATAACAATTACCGCCTAATGAAATAAAATGTTTATATTTAGAAAAATCTGTATTTGAGCATAGATTCATATTTTCACCTCTTTTTTATCATTATAACACTACGCAATAATATTTTCAACTCAAAAAATCCCCTTGGATTGCTCCAAGGGGATTCGTTAATTATTTATGCAATCTTCCGATAATCAAAGATTAACCTTTGATAGCTGCCTGAGCTGCTGCGAGGCGAGCGATGGGCACACGGAAGGGTGAGCATGATACATAGTCGAGGCCAATCTTGTGGCAGAATTCAACTGATGTGGGGTCACCACCGTGTTCACCGCAGATACCGC
>JAXJVE010000346.1:0-5272 GCA_036308705.1 Acutalibacteraceae bacterium | reverse complement strand
CTTTGCAAATGTAAGAGCAATGGTTAATGACGGTAAAATCGGCGATGTACATATTGTAAAAATTACATCAAGAGACCCTGCTCCCCCGCCGGCAGAATATTCAGCAGTAAGCGGCGGTATGTTCCTTGATATGACAATTCATGATTTTGATATGGCTCGTTTCCTTGCAGGCAGCGAAGTTACAGAAGTTTATGCAAATGCAACCTGCCTTGTTGACCCCGCAATCGGTGAAGCAGGCGACGTTGATACTGCAGTTATCAGCCTTAAATTTGCAAACGGTGCTGTTGGTGTTATTGATAACAGCAGACGTGCAGCATACGGTTATGACCAGAGAATCGAAGTATTCGGCAGCAAGGGTGCTGCAGTTGCATCAAACGATACACCCACAAACGTTGTATTTATGGGCGAAGAAGGTGTTGTTGCTGATAAGCCTCTCTATTTCTTCCTTGAGAGATATATGCAGTCATTCAGAGATGAAATGCTTCAGTTTGTAGAAGCAGTTATTGAAGACAAAGAAACACCTACAACCGGTGAAGACGGTCTTAATTCAATTCTTGTTGCTCTTGCAGCAAAGAAATCTGTTGCTGAAGGCAGACCTGTTCAGCTTTCAGAAATGATGTAACAAATATTTGAGGCTTGTAAGGATTATTCCCTGCAAGCCTCATTTTAATATTCAATAATATCATTTTGTTTCAGACTTAATTCAACTTTGCTTTCAGGTGAAAGTTTTTTACCTGAAACAGAAAAATACAAACCGTCATCTGATAAAAACGTCGAATATGTATACCACTGTGTATCATAATAAATGAATTCATTATTTATATTTTCAGTTTTAAACAAGTTTTCTGTAATTATCTTAGAGTTATCATCGGGTGCATAAATTTTAATTATACTCTCTGAACAATCTGCAAATTCATTAATTTTATCTGTATTCGAACAGGTAAGATTAATTTTTTTTATATTTTGATCCTTATCTTCCGAAATTGTAAATATAACATCGGCATTATGATATAACGCATAACAAACGAATGAGTTATTATCGTAAAATGAATTGTTTACGGATATGCTGTTATCATATTTGATAAATCTTTTAAAAAATAATTCTGAATTCATATTTTGTTGTAATGAACAAGCAGTAAGACTGAAAATAAGTAAAACAGATAAAATTATTCTTTTCATCGCATAACACCGTTTAATATTTCTTTTTGATTTTCAGATTAATGCTTACTGCTCCGCCGACTGATGCAAAAGCAATTATAAGACCTGAAAGAATCAGCATCCCCTTACCGAAAATTCCTCCGTTTGCAAAAAACAATACAATCACGCATAAAATTGCTTGAATCAACCCATTGATAAGACCGCATAATGCACCTTTTTCTTTTGTGATTTTTGCAATAATAAATCCGTTTATAAAACCCGATATTATACCTGCAAAGTACCCCACAAATATATATACAGATGTTGAGAAATCTGATTTTAAAGCGGCAAGTGCAAAAAATGCAATGATAGTAAAATATAATATTGCAGAAAAAACATTGCACATAAATGCTTTTATAATAATTGAATTTGTTTTATTTTCATTGTGCGATGAATTAACAGGCATAAAAATACTCCCCTCATACTGTGTACTGATACATAATATGAAAGGAGTATGGAAATTATTCAGTTAATCAGTTGTCAAAAGTATCGTCTTTTTTCTTTGACTTCTTTCTCTTGGCTTTGCTCTTATCAGCAGCTTCTTCCATTTTCTTCTGCTTTTCAGCCTCTGCAGCTTCTTTAGCAGCCTGCTTTTCAGCTTCAGCCTTTTCGTTAGCGGTGTTGTTAACGGAAATTGCCCACTTTGCAATCTTCATCTTGTTTCTGTCTGCACCAGTTTCGATGATAAGTGTGTCTTCCTTAACTGTAACAACGCGACCCATAATACCGCCGATTGTTGTGATTTCGTCACCAATCTGAACGCTGTCACGCTTTTCCTGTTCTTCTTTCTGCTTTTTCTTCTGTGAACGGTTCATAAAGAAGAACATAACAACCATAACACCGATCATAATAATCATAGGCATTGAGCTTTTGGGATCGGCATTAGCACCCATAAGAGTAATGATATTCATTGAGATAACCTCCAAAATATAATGCAAATATTATACATTAACAATTCAAAATATGCAATAGCAAATTTAAAATTTATAAAAATTTAAATTCTTGTATCAAGAACATCAACATATTTGTTTCTGTATTCTTCAAACGTTCCGTTATCAAGGTTGTCACGGATTTCCTGCATCAGCATATTATAGAAATACAGATTATGCATAACGCAAAGACGCATTGCAAGCATTTCTTTTGCTTTGAACAAATGACGGATATATGCTCTTGAAAATTTTGAACATACGGGGCAGTTACATTCAGGGTCAATAGGCTGTGAATCTCTTTCGTATTTTTTGTTGTTGAGATTAATAATGCCTTTCTTGGTGAAAAGATGACCGTGCCTTGCGTTTCTGCTTGGCATAACACAGTCAAACAAATCAACGCCTCTGTATACCGCTTCAATGATATTACCGGGTGTACCGACGCCCATAAGATAGCGTATTTTATCAGCGGGCATATAAGGTTCAACCGATGAAATAATGCGGTACATATCTTCTTTTGGTTCACCTACCGCAAGTCCGCCGATTGCATAGCCGTCAAGGTCAAGCTCAGCAATCTGCTTCATATGTTCTATTCTTAAATCATCATAAGTACAACCTTGATTGATACCAAAAAGAAGCTGATTCTTATTGATAGTATCAGGCAATGAATTGAGTCGTTTCATTTCTTCTTTGCATCTGATAAGCCAGCGTGTTGTTCTTTCGCATGATTTTTTTGCATAATCATATTTTGCGGGATTTTCAACACATTCATCAAATGCCATTGCAATTGTTGAACCGAGATTTGACTGAATTCTCATACTTTCTTCAGGCCCCATAAAAATATGTTTGCCGTCAACATGGGATTGAAAGTATACACCCTCTTCCTGAATTTTTCTGAGTGATGAGAGTGAAAAAACCTGGAAACCGCCACTGTCGGTGAGAATCGGACCTTCCCAGCCTGAAAATTTATGCAGACCGCCCATATCACGAACAAGGTCATCGCCCGGTCTGACATGGAGATGATATGTGTTTGAAAGCATCACCTGACAGTTGATATCTTTTAAATCAACCGATGACAATGCACCTTTTATAGCCGCACAGGTTGCAACATTCATAAATGCGGGAGTCTGAACAGTACCGTGAACAGTTATAAACTCTCCCCTTCTTGCGTTTCCTTCTTTTTTGATAAGTTTATACATAGTTTATTCTCCGTAAAATACGCAAGCATCACCAAATGAGAAAAATCTGTATTTTTCTTCAACAGCAACTTTATATGCGTTCATTGTGTTTTCATAGCCGCAAAAAGCACTTACAAGCATAATAAGTGTACTTTCGGGTAAATGGAAATTAGTTATAAGACAATCAATACATTTGAATTCATAGCCTGGATAAATAAAAATATTTGTCCAGCCGTCATCTTCGCAAATCTTACCTTTAAACGATGCAACAGACTCAAGCGTTCTGCAACAGGTTGTACCAACTGCAAAAACTCTGCCACCGTTTGATTTGGTACGGTTAATTATATCGGCTGTTTCTGCAGGCAAATGATAATGTTCCGAATGCATATGATGATCTTCAATGTTGTCAGCCTTAACGGGTCTGAATGTACCGAGACCGACGTGAAGAGTCACAAAACCGATTTCAACACCTTTCTCTTTGATTTTATTCATAAGTTCAGGTGTGAAATGCAGACCTGCGGTAGGAGCAGCGGCACTGCCTTCTTCTTTTGCATATACAGTCTGATAACGTTCTTTATTTTCAAGTCTTTCGGTAATATAATGAGGTAAAGGCATTTCACCTATCTTATCAATCACCTCAAAGAAATTACCTTCAAATCCAAATTTTGCAATACGGTTTCCGTCAGATAAAACTTCAATTATTTCAGCTGTGAGTATACCTCCGCCAAATGTGAATTTATGACCGACTCTCGCTTTTTTGCCCGGGCCAGTAATAACTTCCCAGGTATCGGAACTTTTCTGATTAAGAAGAAGAAATTCAACAACAGAACCTGTGTCGATTCTTTCGCCGTACATTCTTGCAGGCAAAACTTTTGTGTTATTGAGAATAAGGCAATCTCCGGGATTTAAATAATCAATAATATTACTGAAAACTTTATGTGAAAGTTCGCCTGTGTTTTTGTTTACTGCAAGCATTCTTGAGCTGTCACGCGGTTCAACAGGTGTCTGAGCAATCAATTCTTGCGGTAAATCATAGTAAAAATCGCTTCTTTTCATTAAAAACCTCAAAATTCTATTAAAATTTTAAATATATTTGTATAAATAATCATTTGACTTGATACTGTGTTTTGTGCTATCATCATAATATTATTATATATTGTTTTTGTCAAGGTTCATATTTCACAAAAATTATCCGAAAAGAGGTTAAACTTATGAAGAATTACAAAGTAGGTATCGTCGGTGCAACAGGTATGGTAGGTCAGCGTTTTGCTACTCTGCTTGACAATCACCCCTGGTTTGACGTTACTGTTCTTGCTGCAAGCCCCCGTTCAGCAGGCAAAACATATAAAGAAGCTGTAGGCAGCAAATGGTGCATGGCAACCGATATCCCTGAAAAGATGGCTGATATCGTTGTTATGGATGCTACTGCAGATATTGAAAAGATTGCTGCATCAGTTGACTTTATCTTCTGTGCGGTTGATATGAAGAAAGATGAAATCAAAGCACTTGAAGAAGCATATGCAAAAGCAGAATGCCCCGTTGTATCAAACAATAGTGCACACAGAATGACTCCCGACGTTCCCATGATCGTTCCCGAGCTTAACACAAATCACGCTGAAATCATCAACTCACAGAAAAAGCGTCTTGGTACAGAAAGAGGATTTATCTCAGTTAAATCAAACTGCTCACTTCAGAGCTATGTTCCCGCACTTTATCCTCTTGATAAATTTGGCGTTAAAGATGTTCTTGTTTGCACATATCAGGCAATTTCAGGTGCAGGCAAAACATTTGACACATGGCCCGAAATGGTAGATAACGTTATCCCCTTCATCGGCGGAGAAGAAGAAAAATCAGAAAAAGAACCCCTTAAGATCTGGGGTAAAATTGTTGGCGATGAAATCGTTCCTGCAACATCACCCAACTTTACTGCACAGTGCCTTCGTGTTCCCGCTTCAGACGGTCACATGGCAG